>JBGSKT010000496.1:0-8983 GCA_041741075.1 Lysobacterales bacterium | reverse complement strand
TTGACGTACAGGTCGGCGTCGCCGGTGCCACCGCTCATCACGAACTTCAGGTTGCTGGCCCCGGCCGGGACCACCATGGTGAACAGCAGTTCGGCACCGGTTGCAGCGGCCAGGCCGGTCTTGGCGACGCCATTGCTGAGCACATTGGTCGCCGTGCTGGTGACCGTCACCGACTTGGTGCTGGTGTTGGTCGCACCGGCGTTGTCGGTCACGGTCAGGCTGACGCTGAAGGTGCCGGCGCTAGCGTAGGTCTTGCTCGGGTTAGTCGCGGTCGAGGTGGTCGCATCGCCGAAGTTCCAACTACGCGAAGCGATCGTGCCGTCGCTGTCGCTGGAGCCATCGCTGAAGTTCACGGTCAGGCCACTGGCCACGAACGAGAAGTTCGCGGTCGGCGCGACATTGCCGCCGGTCGCCGGGGCGAAGCCGCCGGCCACGTAGACGTCCTTGGACTCGGCGGTGCCGCCGGTCTCGTCGCGGTTGTCGGTGTAGATCGCCATGATGTCGTTCAGGGCCATATCCATGCCGTTGTAATCGCCCCATTCGTTGGCCTCGACGATGTTCTTCGAGGTCACGCTGGTCAGCCGGATCGGGTTGCTGAAGGTGACCGCGCCGTCGGTCGAGACCGAGTAGTACAGGTCGGTACCGGTGCGGTTCACGCTGTTCCTGGTGTCGTAGAACATCACGAACACGCGGCCGTTACGGTCCACGCTCATCCACGGATTGAAGCGATCGACGCTGCTCACGTCGGCGCTGGAATGCGCGGTGCTGCTCGCCCAGGTGGCGCCACCGTCGCGCGAACGCAGCACCTTGACCACCGCATGGTTGGCGGTCGCCGAGGTGTTGTTTTCGGCGGTGCTGGTGTCGTTGTAGGTGATGTACAGGCTGTTGCCGAAGGCGCCACCGCTCAGGTCGGCCTGGGCCGACACATAGACGAAGGCGCGCCGGGTCTCCATGGCCGGAATCGGGAAATCGAAATCGGCATTGAGCGTGGCAGCACTGACACCGGCGGCGAAGCTGGTGCCGCCGTTGGTCGATTTGACCACGCGGATGCGCTTGGCATTGCTGCCGCCCGACGTGGTCGGGAACACGAAATAGACATTGCCGTTCTTGTCCGACATCAGGTCGCTGCCGATGCCGCGGCTGGCGCTGTCGATGGTCAGCGTGGTGCCCCAGGTCAGACCGGTATCGGTCGAACGCTTGAACTTCTGGATGTTGCCCTCGTGCCAGGCCATGTAGACATTGCCCTTGTTGGGCGATGTGGCGTGCATGTCGACGTGCAGGTATTCCTTGTCGGACACGTTGCCGGTCGACAGGGTGCTGGCCAGGGTCCAGGTGGAGCCGCTGTTGGTGGAACGGTAGAACAGCACATTGGTGCCGCCGCCGACCACCGAAGACAGCGCGCCGGCATAGGCGATGGTGCCGTCCGGCGACCAGCCCACGGTCGGATCGCAGCAGGTGCTGGCCAGCGATACCGGGCCCGTCCAGGTCGCGCCGCCATCGGCGGAGCGCCACATTTTCTGGCCAGCGCCGGGGCCATTGGTGCCGGCAATGACCAGGTTGGTGTTGGTCGGATGGATCGCCACCGCCGATTCGGACGCACCGGCCGGGGTGGTTACGCGCTTCTCGGCGCCGGACAGGAAGTTCGGCATCACCTGGTTGCTGGCGCGCACGCTGGGCGCGAATTCGTAGCCGCCATCGGCGGCCACGCGCACCGAGGTGTAAATCACCCCATTGATCTGGAAGCCCTGGTGCTTGGCCAGGTAGCCGTTCAGGGCGCTGCGCGGATACTGCGCCGGACCGACCGTGGGCAGGTTCTTGTTGGCGCGGCGCAACTCCACCCGGTAGAACGCCGGAATGGCGATGATGGCATCGGCCTCGTTCGGCGACAGCAGCTTCAGGTCTTCCTTGCGCAACTGGTAATTGCGGTCGTCCCAGGGGCCGATGTTGGCCAGTGCGGGATAATCGACCAGGGCATCGACGCCGCGGTTCGGGTTGATCGAAACGGTAACGGTGTTGGCTGGTGCCGTGGTGGTGTTGTCGTTACCGCCGGTGCTGAATTGCGCGAAGCCCGGGCCTGACAAGGCCAGGGCCAGCGCCATGGCAATGGCGGCTACGCCCTTGTGATTCGACTTGCTCATCGGTTTGATTTCCAGGTGTTGGTTAAATCCCCACGTCGACCTGATCGTCGACGCCCGTTCCGGAATGTTCTTCGACTTGCCCCTTCCACACGTTCCGGACGCGCGGAAGGACTGAAGCAGCTTCATTACGAATAAACGCTACCCATCCACCGGATCGGCAGCCTGAACAGGAACCCAAATAACCGCCGACACGCATCGGCAAGGATGCGGAGCTATCCCGAGCGGTGGACGACGCCGACCTCATCCCAAGGGCGGAACCCCAATCCATCCACCGACGGAACGCTGGCGGCGAGCGACTGTATAGGGGAAAACCGCGCGCCTGTCTTGCCGCGTTGCAGCACAGGCCAGGGCTGATCTGTAGTCAGCGAGCAGAAGTAGAGTGGATAAGCGCAGCGCAAGCACCATTCATTTCGGTGTCGAATGGCGAATGCACTGCGCAACCCTTGCACCTTTCCTTGCTCAGAACCCCAGGTGCACACTGAGCGCGACATTGCGCCCGGGCTCTGTGGCCAGATCGACTTCGCGGGCGCTGGGGGCGAGGCCGCGCACCGTACCCCACAGCCAGTGCCGGCGGTCGCCGAGATTGAATACACCGAGATTGACCCGCACCGAGGTGGCCGGCTGCCAGCCGTAGAACAGATCGAAGCTGCCGAATCCCGGGCTCGCAAACAGGGCGGTGCGCGACTGGTCGAGCCGGTGCTTGCGAGCGACAAAACTGCCGACCAGCTCGATCCGGTGCCGGCCGTTGCCACTCTCGCGGGCGACGCCGATCACCGCCTTGGCCGGGTCAATCGTGTTCAGTGGCAGATGGCGGCGGGTGTCGGTACCGCGCGCATAGGACCAAGCGGTGCGCAGGCTGGTGCCGGCACCAAGCCAAGGCTCCAGGCCGAAATCGGCGCTCACTTCCACCCCGGAAATTTCCGCGCGGTCGCGATTTTGCGACTGGAAGATCAGTAGACCAGAGACCGGATCGGTGCCGAGATTGACTCGCGATTCGATCAGGTCATGATAGAAATTGTCGAACACCGTCAGCGCGCCGCTGCTCGTCGCCGTGGTCCAGCGCAGGCCGGCTTCCAAGCCGGTGCTGGTTTCCGATTTCAGGCCAGGATTGGGAATGGCACTGAAGCCGAACGCAGGGATGTCGAAGCCGATATTGACATCGCTGAACGGCGGCGCGCGAAAGCCCCGCGCCACCTGCACGAAGCTGGTCAGTTGCGGCGACCACTGGTAGCTGATGCCGAGTTTCGGCGTCGCCTGCTGCTCGCTGAAATCGACCACCGGGGTATCCGGATTGTCGGCCAGCCACAGCGCATCGACCTGGGCATTGACCCGATAGTGTTCAAAACGCAGCCCCGGAGTCAGCGTCAAGCGCGGGCCGATGCCGATGCTGTCTTGCACGAACACGCCGAGCTCGGTGGTGGTCGAGTTCGGGAAATCGCGCACCGGCAGCACTTCGCCGGCGATGACATTGCTGACCACGCCGGTGCGCAGATTGGTTTCGCGGCCATCGCGCTGCTCGCTGAGCCGGTTCTGCACCCACTCCACGCCGCCGACGAAGCGGTGGTCGAGCCGGCCGTAGCGGCGTTCGCCGTCGAGCGTCCACTCGCCGCCGTCGGTGCCCTGGCGATAGCGGAACTGGCGTTCGCGCCTGGTTGCGGCCGCGGTCAGGGTGGCGCCGCGACGGTGCTGGTCGGTGTGCTGGTCGAAATCGGTGTCCTGCGTGTACAGCCGCTGGTTGAGATGATCGAACACCCCGAGATGCAGATCGCGCTGCCAGTGCAGGCTCAACCGCTCGCGTGTGGAGCGGTCATCGGCGAGCATGCCGGTGGTAGTGGCGAACTGGCCGGGTCCGCCGACCAGGCTCTGCACATCGATGCGGCCGCGGTTGCGGCTGCTTTCTGCGATCAGTTGCAGGGCGCCGATGCGCGCGTGGTCGTAGGCGAGTTTGGCCAGGCCGAAACGATCCCGAACTTCGGCCGGGTTGGCCGCCAGCCCGCCCGGACGCGGTGAATTCTCGCGTTCATTGGCATTGCGGTCGCTCAGGCTGAGCAGCCCGCGCCAGCCGTCGCTGCCGAAGGCGGCGGTGGTGGTGGCGAGTCGGCTGTCGTCGCTGCTGCCATAACGCAGATGCCCGCCCAGATAAAATCGACCGTTGCCCTGGTCGAGCAGGGATTGCGGGTCGCGAGTCACGAACGAAACCACCCCGGCCAAGGCGTCCGAGCCGTACAGGGTGGAGGCCGGACCGCGCAGGATTTCCACCCGCTCGAGCAATTCCGGATCGACCAGATCGCGATTGGCGCGGGAGAAACTGCCGACCGAAAAACCGTCGGTGACCGGCACCCCATCGACTTCGATCACCACCCGGTTGGCATCCAGCCCGCGGATGCTGAAACCCTGGGCACCAAAGCGCGAACTGTCTTCGTTGACGCTGACGCCGGGTTCGTAGCGCATCAGGTCCTTGATACTAGATGCGAGTATCTGGTCGATGCGTTCGCGCTCGATCAGGCTGACCGTGCCGGCGACTTCGGCCAGCGGCTCGGCCACCTTGTTGGCGACCACGGTGATCGTGCCCAAATGGTGGGGGGGTGGCTTCGCGTCACGGTCGAGGTCGGCGGCATTGCCGGTGGTCGCGGCGGCGGCGATCAACAGCCCGAACAGGCCCTGGGCCGCCCCGCTGTGAAGTTTGTACATGGATTGCTCCGAACCAGGAAAAGGGTGGCGTCACCCTATCGACCCCCGCTTGCGGCACCCATGACTTCGATCAATCGGCGCTTCGCTATCGCTGTGCCCAGTCTGCAATCTGCTGGCGGCTTGATCTGGATCAGGGCCGAACGCCTGGCCTGAAAAGCCCCCCGGGGTATCCACCGTCGCGGCCCTGGCCAGGGGCGGAAGACTCCAGCACGCTTGACATGGATCAAGGCTGGCCGTCAGCACTAGGAACATGCTGCCGGCAGTTATCAAGCCCGGCCGTGGACAGACTGCGGCCACCGACTGGAGAAGTTCCATGAACAAGTACAAACTGCTGGCCATCGGCCTCGCATTTTGCTGCGCCGGCGCGGTCAGCGCCGACGATCTCAGCAACGAACGGCCACCGCAATCGCAACTGGATGCCGGTCAGGCCGCATTTCTGGCCAACTGTGCCGCCTGCCATCAGCCCACCGGCGTCGGCCTGCCGGGCGCCTTTCCGCCGCTCGCTGGTTCGGATTTTCTGGCGCGCACCGACAAGCAGACCATCCTCGCCTCGATCCTGAAGGGGATTACCGGCGAAATCACCGTCAATGGCCAGAAATACAACGGCGTAATGCCGACCATGAGCCAGTTGAGCGACCAGGACGTGGCCAATATCCTGACCTATGTCTATGCCAGCTGGAACAACCCCGGCACCCGGGTCAGCGAAAAGGAAGTGGCGGCGGCGCGCAAGAC
Source organism: Lysobacterales bacterium (assembly GCA_041741075.1). GTDB lineage: Bacteria > Pseudomonadota > Gammaproteobacteria > Xanthomonadales > Ahniellaceae > 0-14-3-00-62-12. The sequence goes on along the minus strand of JBGSKT010000496.1, from coordinate 3,422 downwards.
CCTCGCCGTGAGTAGCGACCTGGCCCAGGGCGAGCGCCACGTCGGCACCAAGCAGAGCATGCAGGGCTACCAGGGCGCGCCGTCCACGGTGCAGTCGGGCGACGTCGAAATGGTGGTCAACCCGGATGCGCCCTCGATCAGCAAGGCCGAATTCGCCCAGGCCACCAAGATCTTCTTCGAGCGTTGCGCCGGCTGTCACGGCGTGCTGCGCAAGGGCGCCACCGGCAAGCCGCTGACCCCGGATATCACCCGTGCCAAGGGCACCGACTATCTGAAGGCGCTGATCACCTTCGGCTCGCCGGCCGGCATGCCGAACTGGGGCACCTCGGGTGACCTGAGCAAGGCCGAAGTCGACATCATGGCGCGCTTCCTGCAACACGAGCCGCCGACCCCGCCGGAATGGGGCATGCCGCAAATGAAGGAAACCTGGAAGGTGATGATCCCGGTCGCCGAGCGGCCGGACCACAAACTGCACCAGCGCAATATCGACAATTTCTTCGCGGTCACCCTGCGCGATACCGGCGAAATCGCGCTGATCGATGGCGACACCAAGGAGATCGTGAACATACTCAAGACCGGCTACGCCGTACACATTTCGCGCATGTCGGATTCCGGCCGCTACGTCTACACCATCGGCCGCGACGCCAAGATCGACCTGATCGACCTGTGGATGGATCCGCCGGCGATCGTCGCCGAGATCAAGGTCGGCCTGGAAGCGCGTTCGGTCGAGACTTCGAAGTACAAGGGTTACGAAGACAAATACGCGATCGCCGGTTCCTACTGGCCGCCGCAATTCGTGATCATGGATGGCCCGACCCTGGAACCGATCAAGATCGTCTCGACCCGCGGCACCACCGTCGATACCCAGGAATACCACCCGGAGCCGCGCGTCGCGGCGATCGTGGCCAGCCACGAACACCCCGAGTTCATCGTCAACGTCAAGGAAACCGGACGCATCCTGCTGGTCGACTATTCCGACTTGCAGAACCTGCAGATCACCACCCTCGACGCCGCGCGCTTCCTGCACGATGGTGGCTGGGATTCGACCCACCGCTACTTCCTGACCGCGGCCAACCAGAGCGACAAGATCGCCGTGGTCGACTCGCGCGAGCGCAAGATGGTGGGCATGGTCGATGCCGACAAGATTCCTCATCCGGGCCGCGGCGCCAACTTCCTCCACCCCGAGTTCGGCCCGGTCTGGGTGACCTCGGCGCTGGGCAACGAAAAGATCAGCCTGATCGGCACCGACCCGGTCAAGCACCCCGAACAGGCCTGGAAACTGGTTGATGTGCTGAGCGGCCAGGGCGGCGGTTCGCTGTTCGTCAAGACCCATCCGAAATCGCGGCACCTGTATGTCGATACCCCGCTCAACCCCGATCCCAAGATCAGCCAGAGCGTGGCCGTGTTCGACATCAACAAGCTGCACCAGGGCTTCACGGTATTGCCGATTGCGGACTGGGCCAACCTGGGCGAGGGCGCCAAGCGCGTGGTGCAGCCGGAGTTCAACGCTGCCGGTGATGAGGTCTGGTTCTCGGTCTGGAACGGCAAGGACCTGAACTCGGCGATCGTGGTGGTCGACGACCGGACCCTCAAGCTGAAAAAGGTCATCAAGGACCCGCGCATCAAGACCCCGACCGGCAAGTTCAACGTGCACAATACCGTCCACGACGTGTATTGACTTGCCGTAGGACGGAAGCGGAGCGCGGATTTGCTGGGAGCGCGGGATGTGGGAGTGCGGGATGTGTGGGAGTGCGGGATGGGTGGGAGTGCGGGATGTGTGGGAGCGACGGCACGTCGCGACTGCCCATCCCTGCCGCGCTATGGCTGTTGCCGACAGTCGCGACGTGCCGTCGCTCCCACATTACGCGCTCCCACATCCCGCGTTCCCACGACCAGCTCCCAGCCCGCGCACCCGACCCGATCGCCCGCAGACCCCATTCAAAATACCCAGGAGTACCCGCATGAAACGCACCCTACCCGTGCTGTCGGCCGCCATCGTGGCCCTGGCATGCGCCGCCGTGCCCGGTTCCGGCCGGGCGGAAAACGCCGACACCCTCGGTGAAATCATCAGCAAGGGCGCGCCGACCTTGGACCTGCGCCTGCGCCAGGAAAGCGTCGACGACGACAACTTCAGCCGCAACGCCGATGCCCTGACCGTGCGCGCCCGACTCGGCTTCAAGACCGCGACCTACAATGGCTTCACTGCCTTCGTCGAAGCAGAGGGCATCGATGCCCTGAACAACCGCTACAACTCGACCAAGAACGGCAAGACCAGCTTTCCGACCGTGGCCGATCCGCAGGGCACCGAGTGGAACCAGGCCTGGCTGGGTTGGGATTCCGGCAGCGGCAGCCAGCTCAGCGTTGGTCGGCAGCGCATCATCCTCGACAACCACCGCTTCGTCGGCAATGTCGGCTGGCGCCAGAACGAGCAGACCTTCGACGCGATCGCCGCCAGCCACGCCTTCGCCGACCAGACCACGCTGCGCTACTACTACCTGGACCAGGTCAACCGCGTGTTCGGCAACGAAAACCCGAACCCGCTGCTGGCCGAATTCGAACTGGACGCGCACCTGATCAACCTGTCGCGGCCGTTTTCGTTCGGCACGCTGACCGGTTACGGCTATCTGGTCGACAACCAGGACCTGCCGCTGAGCTCGACCCAGACCTTCGGCCTGCGTCTGAGCGGCGCCCGTCCGTTCGGTGAAGGCTACAGCTTCGGCTACAGCGCCGAGTATGCCAACCAGTCCGACTACGCCGGTGGCCGGAGCAGCAACGACGCCGATTACTATCTGGCCGAAGCCAGTATCAGCCTGCCGCAGAAGCACGCGTTCAAGCTCGGCTACGAAGAATTGTCCGGCGACGGCGTCTATGGATTCCAGACCCCGCTCGCCACCCTGCACGCCTTCAACGGCTGGGCCGACCGCTTCCTGACCACCCCGGTCAACGGCCTGCAAGACATTTACGCCGGCATCAGCGGCCCGCTCGGCAAACTCAACTACGCACTGATCTGGCACAACTTTGACCCAAGCCACGGTGGCGGCAGCTATGGCTCGGAATGGGACGGCCAGCTCAGCTACGCCTTCGCCAAACGCTGGCTGGCCCTGCTCAAATACGCGAGCTACAACAGCGACGGTTTCAACCGCGACACCGACAAACTCTGGGCCAGCATCGAGTTCAAGCTCTAAGCACACCGCCGGTAGCCCGGATGGAGCGCAGCGGGTTTTCAACAGCGAAGCTGGTCAATCCGGGATTTTATTACGCAGCTATCGAAGCAAGAGATGTGGGGGCGACGGCACGTCGCTTTCAGAAGACAGAAGACAGAAGACAGAAGACAGAAGACAGAAGACAGAAGACAGAAGACAGAAGACAGAAGACAGAAGACAGAAGACAGAAGACAGAAGACAGAAGACAGAAGACAGAAG
>JBGSKT010000495.1:0-2635 GCA_041741075.1 Lysobacterales bacterium | reverse complement strand
ACACCGAACACCGAACACCGAACACCGAACACCGAACACCGAACACCGAACACCGAACACCGAACACCGAACACCGAACACCGAACACCGAACACCGAACACCGAACACCGAACACCGAACACCGAACACCCCCTCAATCTTCTTCGGCATGCGGTCGCCAGGATTCGACCAGCTGCTTCTGGACCTGCGCCGGCACCGGTTCGTAGTGGCTGAATTCGATCTGGTAACGGCCGCTGCCCTGGGTGCTGGCCTTGAGTTCGCTGGAATAGTCCTGCACCTCGGCCAGCGGCACCAGCGCCTTGATCACCAGCTCGCCGTCGCGGTTGCTGTCGGTGCCATGGATGCGTGCGCGCTTGCTGGCCAGGCCACCGGTGATGTCGCCCATGTGGTTTTCGGGCACGGTCACTTCGAGGTGTACGATCGGTTCCAGCACCTGCGGCGCGGCCCGACCGATCGCGTCGATGAAGGCTTTCTTGCCGGCGGTGACGAAGGCGATTTCCTTGGAATCGACGTCGTGGTACTTGCCATCGAGCACGGTGACCTTCAGGTCCTGCATCACATAACCCGCGACCGCGCCTTGCTCCAGGGCGATACGCACGCCCTTTTCGATGGCCGGAATGAACTGGCCGGGGATGGCGCCGCCGACCACCTTGGACTGGAACTCGAAGCCGCCGCCACGCGGCAGCGGTTCGACGCGCAGGAATACCTCGCCAAACTGACCGGCGCCGCCGGTCTGCTTCTTGTGCCGGTGGTGGCCCTCGGCCTCGGCGGCGATGGTCTCGCGGTAGGCGATGCGCGGCTTGCGGCTCTTGACCTCGACGCCATAACGATCCTTGAGCCGTTCCAGCATCACCCTCAGGTGCATGTCACCCAGGCCGCGGATGACCAGTTCGTTCAACTCCTTGTTGTGTTCGATCTGGAAGCACGGGTCTTCTTCGGCCAGGCGCAGCAGGGCGCTGCCGAGTTTCTGTTCCTGGCCACGGGTGGCCGGCTCGATCGCCAGGCCGTACATCGGCTGCGGAAATTCCAGCGGTTTCAACCGGTACTGGTCCTCGTCGTGCGAGTCGTGCAGCACCGCATCGAAGTGGATGTCCTCGACTTTGGCCACCGCGGCGATGTCGCCGGGGATGGCATCGTCGATCTCGACATGCTCCTTGCCCTTGAGCTTGAACAGGTGGCCGACCTTGAATGGTTTCTTGCCGTCGTCGATGAACAACTGGCTGTCCTTGCGCACCGTGCCCTGATAGATGCGGAACACGCTGAGCTTGCCGACGAACGGATCATTGATGATTTTGAACACATCGGCCAGCACGTGCCGGTTCGCATCCGGCAGTGCCTGCACATCGACCGAATCGTCGCCGACGCCCTTGCGGAACGGCGGCGGGTTGGCCTCGCGCGGGTTGGGCAGCAGCTTTTCGGCCAGCTCCAGAAACGCCTGGACCCCGACGCCAGTACGGGCGGACGCGAAACACAGCGGCACCAGATGGCCCTCGCGCATGCATTGTTCGAAGGCATCGTGCAGTTCCTGTCCGCCCAGGCCCTGCTCGCCCTGGTCGAGGTAGCGGTCCATCACCTTGTCATTGATCTCGACCACCTGGTCGATGATGCGCTGATGGGCCGCGGCCACGCTCGAGAAATCGCTGTCGCCGCTGGGGGTGAAGAAACAATCGACGACCGCCGCGCGGCCACGCGCCGGCAGATTGATCGGCAGGCATTCCGGCCCAAAGGCATCGCGCAACTGCTCGATCAGGGCTTCGAGATCCACCCCTTCGCTGTCGATCTTGTTGATCAGCAGCACCCGGCACAGGCCGCGCGACTTGGCGTAATCCATCATCCGGTGGGTGCTGGCCTCGATCCCGACCGCGGCATTGACCACCACCACGCAGGTCTCGACCGCGGCCAGCACGGTCAGCATCGGCCCACGAAAATCCGGGTAGCCGGGGGTATCGATCAGATTGACATGTATGCCGCCATGGTCGATCGAAGCGATCGCGGTATTCAGCGAATGCTGGCGCGTTCGCTCCATCGGATCGAAATCGGAAACCGTGCTGCCGCGCTCGATCGTCCCGGCATTCTGGATGGTGCCACCGGCCAGCAGCAAGGCCTCAAACAGACTGGTCTTGCCGGACCCGGCGTGACCTACCAGGGCGATATTGCGGATCTGATCGGTGGTATAGGCAGGCATCGCGATTCTCCCCTTGGGCGCACAGTGCAGACCTCCGATGTTTGCCGTGTGCGCAGTCAAGGTCAAGCACCGGCTGATCGGCGCCGGCCGGAAATCGCAGATTAAATGACACCGGTCACGGAAAGCGGTAGATTGCCCGGTGTTTGCAGGACGACCCGTAGGTCGGCCTGGTGCAGGAACGGATGACTCTGACACCGGACGGTTCGTGGACCGCGTCGGAATTTTCCCGAAGCAACAAGGGGCAGACCCGCCATATCCGGCACCGGATTGGGTGCCAGTGGCATTGCGGCCTGCGGATCACACACGGTCGACTAACTGCCCGACGCTCGGCTGTCTTATTCCGGAGTTGTCACCCATGCATCATCGAATCGGTTTGATCGGCAAGGCCATCGGCACCCTGGGCGCAGCCGCGCTGACTTCGACCGCCGCCCTGGCCGCCCCGGCGGCCA
>JBGSKT010000494.1:0-4047 GCA_041741075.1 Lysobacterales bacterium | reverse complement strand
GCAGCCTGGAACAGCAGCAGACGGTGATCGACCAGCGCCAAGCCGCGCACGCCGATGCCGGGCGCCGGCTGGAACACGTCGAGGCCGAGCTCGCCCGCATCGACCAGCAGCTGGCGCTGATCCTCGAGCAGGCCCTGCTCGCCACCGACGAAGGCGGCATCGGCCAGTCGCTGGACGCGCTCACCGCTTCGTTCAACGAAGCCAACCGCTGGCTCGATGGCCAGCGCGACCTGCTCGGCATGTTCGAGACACCCGATCTGCATCCGCTACCGACGCGCGTGCTGCGCGGCGGCCTTTCCCCACACTCAGCCAACGGAGAATCCGCATGAATACCAACCCGTCCGTGCGTCGGCCCGGCAGTGGCCTGGGCAAGTTCCTGAGCTTTCTGCTGGTGCTCGGCCTGCTCGGCCTGGGCGCCTGGCTGACCCTGCGCGATCTGGGCCAGCCCAAGCCCGCGCTCACCGACACGCCAACCGTCGCCACCCCGGTGTCCGACGCCGAGGCACCCACGCCGATCGAACCGGACCCCGGCCTGCCGCAACTGGATCAGGCCGCAGCCTATCGACCGAGCGGCAATATCATCGATGTCGATATCAGTGAGTACGCCGGCTACGGCGGACTGATCGTCGCCAATGGCGGCCTGCAGCCGAACCCGGATTCGTTCTTCGCCAAAAACTACGGCTTTCAGGTCCGCCTGTCACTGAGCGAGGAAGAGGGCTGGTCGAAGCTCAACAATGGCCGCATCGCCGCCTCGGTGACCACCGCCGACGTGCTGGCCGTGCTCGGCCGCCAGTTCGAGGTGGTGGTGCCGGCGCAGATTGGTTTCTCGCGCGGCGCCGATATGGTCGTGGTCGATACCGGCATCGCCTCGGTCAACCAGCTCAAGGACAAGGTGCTCGCCGCCTCGCAGTTCAATGAAAGCGAGTTCTTCATCCGTTATCTGGCTTCCGAAGCCGGGGTGCCGGTGGCCGTGCTGCGCGATCTGGATGCGCGCCCACCGGCCGGTGAACTCGGCCTGGTCTTCTATGAGGACGCCTTCATCGCCTGCGACGCCTACGCGCACGAACTCGCCGCCGGTCAGCATCGCCTGAACGGTTGCGTCGGCTGGACGCCACGCACCGAAGAAGTGATCGAGGCCAGCGGCGGCAAGGCCAAGGCGCTGGTTTCGAACCGCAATCTGCTGATCGTCGCCGACCTGCTGGTGGTCAACAAGGGCTTCGCGACCGCGCATCCGGATTGGGTCAAGGGTCTGGTCCACGGTCTGCTCGACGGCAACCGTCGCCTGCGCGACCAGCCCGAACAGCACCAGGCCGTGGTCGCCAGCGCGTTCCAGTGGAGCGTGGATGAAACCCGCGACGAATTGGCCAAGGTACACCTGTCCAATCTGCCCGAGAACCGCGCCTTCTTCGAGGGCAGCATCGATTCGGCCGGTTCGTTCCAGGGCATCTTCCAGTCCTCGGTGCTGGCCTATGGCCGGCTGATCAAGAACCCGGCCGACCCGGCGCGCTTCGTCGACGGCGGCGCGCTGGCCGCGCTGGCCGGCAAGCCGGAATTCGCCCAGCAGACCATCGCCATCGCCCCGATCAAGACCCGGGGCAATGTCGCACTGGAAGGCGACGCCCTGCTCAGCAAGGACATCCGCTTCTTCTTCGAGCCGAATTCCGCCACGCTCGACCAATCCGCCGAACAGAACCAGGCCTATCTGGACACGATCAAGGGATTTCTGCAGGTCAGCCCGGGATCGGTGGTGCTGCTGCGCGGCCACGTCGACAACGCCCGCATCCACGAGTTCGAACAGCAGGGCGGCCAGAGCCTGGTGCGCAGCATGGCGCTGAAGGCGATGGAATTGTCCCGGCAGCGCGCCGAGGCGGTGCAGAAAGCCCTGCTCAAGAAGTACCCCGGCATCGCCCGCGAGCGCATCGAATTGGTCGGCCGCGGCTGGGAAGAACCCGCCGGCAGCGACAGCGAACAGAACCGCCGGGTCGAAGTGCAGTGGTTTACCCTGGAATAGCGGCGACCCGTGAGGTCGCCCTTACCAAAAGCAGGCGTAGGGGCGACCCGTGGGGCCGCCCGGGTCGCATAGGCAGCCACAAACCGGGCAGGCACAAGGCCTGCCCCTACGGTTTCACCCGCGCGGCAGGAACAACCCTGTCCTCTGCGCGTTTAACCGCGGTGCTCGACCGGTCCAACGTGTCGTTGGTAATAATCAACCGGAGATCCCACCTTGCGCGCATCATCCTCTACCGCATCGAGCAGCCGTTGCCCGATCCGATCGGATTCGTGCGCGCACTGCGCCCAAAGATCGTCCACTGGGACGCGATCGAACACCCCGGCCGGAATGGCCGCGTGCCAGGCACGTCGGTTTACAACGCCTTATGTTCGACGCGGAGACCCGCACCCCGCAAGGTCTCGCCTTCGGTTTCGGCGCGTACCCGAAGGACGCAAGGTTCGGCTAGCTCAAATGGCGAAAACATGAAGATCGAATTGACCGTCAGCATCGGTGTGCTCTGTTCCGGTTCCCTGCGCTGTACCCACTCTGGAATCGGGGGCAGCGCCTTGGGCAAGGCCGGGGTGGCGGTCGCAAGCTTCTGGTCGTCTTTGAAGACATGCACTTCGAGCTTTTCGAATGGCTTTGTGTAGGGCGTCGAAGTCGTAACGAACACGCAAAGCTTCGGGAGTAGCGCGGGAAATTCCGGCACGAACAATTGCGGTCCGTAGACGCCGATCAGGGACATTTTGCCGGCAATTTCCTGTCGGATGTCGTCGCAAAAAATCGTGCTGATCTGACGGTTCATTGCGCGCCTCGGGTTGCCGCGGCGCTCTCTTGATGGCGTAGCGCCTGGTCAAGGGTGTTCATGTCAAGATCGAGTGCAGCGGCGAGGCGGCGGCACGTCTCAATCATCAGATGCCTTCGACCGCTCTCGATCTGTGCGATGTGCGGCTGACTCGATCCGATGGCTTTGGCCAACTGCGTCTGCGACATTCCTTTCTTGAGCCGATAGGTCCTGACCGTCTCAGCTTGGTCTTGGTAAAATTCGCTTACCAGCCACCGACGAGCGTCTTGCAGAGCCGCCCGCTCCGTTTCGTCTTGCTCCGCATCCGCAATCAACTGCGCAACGGTGCTATAGCCTGGTGGCGGCGTCGCCGCTTCCTCCCCACCGCGGTTGATGTTGACCACTTGGGAAGCCGTCGTTTCTACTACTGTCGACGAGAACTTGGGCAGCTGCGGTGTTTGGTCACTTGAGTTGCCTGTAGACGTCCAGGAGACGCTTTGTAATTTCATGGGCCGGGTCATAGTTGAAATCCCTGGGTGCGATCGCTAGTACGAGGTAGTGGTTCGATTTGGGCATGTACGCATAGATGATGCGGTGTGCCTGCACGGCCCATAGCCGCAGACGCCATATGTCGTGCCCCTTATGCCAGAGCACTTCAAACTTCTTGACGTCAAAGCGGACATTGGCGAAGCCCTGTTGGGTCAACCGATCAAGCAGGTCTTGATTGCCGTCTAACTCTTCCAAGAACGCCTTGATCCGTGCGGCTACTGGCGGGCTATCCTTCTTGAGCTGGATGAGGTCCGCTATGGCGTCCTGGTGTACAAAGAGTCGGAAGGGTCGGTTCACTATATCTACCTCGATATATGGGCGCAATCGCCGCCAGCAAACGGTAGTGTGTCAGTTTGAAATTCCGGCTGGGCGCTCAGAAGACCGAGGATGTGGGCGCGTTTGGTGGTTGGCAACTGATTCATAGTGAACCGTATGCGTGACCGCACATGCATTGTCAATAGACGATGACAGCCCGTTCCGGTTTTTGCAACCGGAGTTGACAGAACACGGTGACGGTGCGACAATTAGCCAACGCCGGAGAGTTGTGCCCTCCGGCGTGGCAATGAAGTCCTCGCTATACCACTACCTGATTAGCCCCGAATCTCAGCCAGGGAACCCAAGGACCGTTCGTGCTGAGCGTAGCTCGCGCAGCGGGCGAAGTCGAAGCACCTCTCGGGACCCTTCGACTTCGCGCCTACGGCGCTACGCTCAGGGCGAACGGGTA
>JBGSKT010000493.1:0-4973 GCA_041741075.1 Lysobacterales bacterium | reverse complement strand
TCGGGCCGTTGTTGGCCAGGTCGGTGGTGATCGCCCCGCTTACCAGCAGGCCGTCGAACTGCTGTGGTGTTAGCGCAGGAAACACAGACTTCATCAGCGCGACCACCCCGGCAACGTGGGGGGGCGGCCATGGAGGTGCCTTGATCAAAGTCGTACTTATTTTGATTGATTACGCCGCTCTGGTCGTTGGCCCGCGTGCTCAGTACCCCATCGACGTTGCCGTCGGCGTTGCGATCGACTCCCGTATCGCCACCGGGTGCGGCGACATCGATGTTTGGTCCGAAGTTGCTGTATGGCGCGAGTCGAGCAACCAGGTCTACCGCGCTGACGCTGACGGCGCCCTCACAAAATGCCGGCCCTCCTTCCTGCACGTTGGAGGAATTGTTGCCAGCACTCGCAATCACCACAACGCCCGCCGCACGGGCCGCTGCGATGGCGCTGCGGTATGTTTCTGGACATGGTGCAAAGCAAGCTTGTGGATTTTCTGGGGGCGGCTTGCATCCGATGCTCATATTGATGACATCGGCCTTGCGTGCGGGAACGGTTCCGGAGTCATTGGCCAATCGGGCAGCCCAGCGGATGCCCTGGGCGATGTCATAGGTGGTACCGCCGCCTTTGCCCAGCACCCGCACCGGCATCAGGGTAGTGGCCCAGTTGACCCCGGCCACGCCGATGCCGTTATTGGACGCGGCGCCAACGGTGCCGGCGACATGGGTGCCGTGAAAAGTCGATATCCCGCCAGGAAAGAAGTGGTCACCCACATCGAAGGCATCCGGGTCGATACCGTCACCGTCCAGCGATCTAAATGGATCGCTGATGAAATCGTAGCCCAAACTCCAATCCAGATTGCCGAGCAGGTCCGGGTGATTGACCGCGCCGGTATCGAGCACCGCCACCACCACGTTGCGGCTGCCGGTGCTGATGTTCCAGGCCTCGGGCAGATGGATCAGCGGGTAGTGCCATTGCAGTGGGTAAAGCTGGTCGTTCGGCACCGCCTGCGCGGTGACAATGCCGTTCGGTTCGGCGTAGTCGATGTCGGGCCGGGCGCGCAGGGCCTTGATGATTCCGATCAATTCGCGCGCGGCGCGGGTGTCGGGGTCGGTGATGCGGAAGGCCGCGCCTTCGGCCAGCAGCGGGTCGGGGCGCACGCCCAGGGCCTTGGCGGCGTTTCGGGCCTGCTTGGCATTGCCGATATTGAACAGCATGGCGCGGTCAGCGGTGCCGGCCTTGAATTGCAGGCCGAGTTCGGCGGCCTTGCGTTCGGCCTTGCCCTGGCCGGCCTCGGGCTGCTTGAGCTTGACGATGATGTCGCCCGGCACCGCCTTGTGCAGCGAAGACAGCGCTCCCGGCACGCTGGCGAGCGCGGTGCCGGCGGTGTCGATCGAGAGCACATAGTTGCCGTGGCCAGCGAACGCCAAAACCACGATATCGAAGGTGCCGGTGCTGGGCGCGATGATCTGTTCGATCGGGCCGGTGCCCTCGGAACTGGCCAGCGGCTGGTTGGGGTTGGGATTGACGGCCGGAAACAGCAATAGGTCGAAGTCCACTGTGGTCGGGTTGGCCGCATCATGGTCGGCGATGGCGAGCCGGATCGCCTGACCCTGGAGCAGATTGACCTGGTAGGCATCGAACAGGTCGGCGCTGGTCTCGAAGCGATCACCGGCATGGCCGGTCGGCGTGGCGGCCACGAAGCCCGAGACCAGCGCCGGATTGGTCAGCAACTGTTCCTGCCCGAGTGCGTCGTTGTCGCGGTTGGGAGTGGCCGGGTTGTTGGTATCGCCATCGGCAAACGTGCCGCCCAGTGCCTGCGCGCTGCCGCTGATCGCGACCGGCGGCAGGGCAAAGCCGCAGGGATCGGTGCCGGCCAGGGTGGTGATGCGTTCGACCGCGTTGAAGCTCACGAAGCCGCCGGTCGCGGGGTCGAAGGCCGGGTCGCCGGCCGCGGCCAGGATGGCGGTATTGCAGCCGGTGAAGGTCATCGCGAACTGGCCCCAGACGCTCAGCTGGACCTGGGCCGGGTCGTAGTTTTCGCCGAACAGCCCGCCGACCGCGCGCACCCCCTGGTTCACGAAAATGCTGCCGTCGCGAATTTCACCGACCCCGCCCCACCAGGCCTGTTCGCCGGTCGCGGTATAGGTGAACCAGTAGATCAGGGCCAGCGAGTCGCTGAACGTCTCGACCAGCCAGCCTTCGCCGTCGTGGCTGGGGTCGAACCAGGCGCCGGAGCTGCCACCCCGCAGGTACTTGGCCTGGCTGGCTGCGTTGGCGGCGGGGCAGCCCAGACCGGAGATCGTGATCAGCCGCTCCATATCGAGCTGCTCGGTCGGCCAGCCCTGCTGCGCCGCGAGCGTGCTCGGCATATAGCTCGCGTAGCCGCGATTGCAGCCGTCGAAGGTCATCACCACGCTGCCCCAGTCCTCGTTGATCACGTCCTGCGGGCGGAACGCGCTGCCGAAGCGGGCGCCGCGACTGCGGCCCATCTGGTCGAAGCGGATGCTGTCGCCGCTGACCTCGCCGACCCCGACCATATACGCCTGCTTGCCGTCCGGTTGATAGGTGAACCAGATCGTCAAGGCGGTGGTCGGCGACAGCATCTCGACGAAAAAGCCCTGGAAGTCCTTGGCCGGTTCGAACCAGGCGCCGGATTGCCCGGCGGTCAACGCGAAAGCCGGGCCGGAGACGCTGGTGGTGGCGTCGAGTTGCAGGCTGACCGTCTGCGCGGTCGTGTTGAGGATGGCGATGAACCAGCGACCCGGCGTGAGCGGGTTGGGCGAAGTGCGGGTGAGGGTGATTTGTTCGTTGCCGCTCACGGTGGTGGCGACCGCGGCCGACTGCGCGATCAAACCGGAGACGGTGGTGGCCGAATGCTGGATACCCCGGCGCAGCAACAGATCGACATCGCCGCCCGCGGCCAGGGTTCGCACCGTCAGACCGCTGACGTTCGAGGGCAGGTCGAGGAAGAAATTGGTAAACGTTCCGGCGGCGACGCTGACCGGAATCGCGGCCTTGCCCTGGCTCGTTGCCAGTGGCTGCGGCGGTGCGGCGGTGCGGCGGTGATCTGGGGTGCGGCACCGGCCGCGATCACGAATGCCAACAAAAACCCGCCCAAGCCCATACGGATCGCGTGCATAAGATTCCCTCCCTGCGCCTCAACCGAAAGCGCAGTGTAGGCGCCTGCCGCAGCGGCAGCAATGATGGATATTCAGCAGCGCATGGGCGTAGCGCATGCCGGGCGCGCCGAGCACCAGCTCGGCATTCTTGCTCCGGAGCGCCCGGAAAAGCCAAGCCGAGCTGGTGCTCGGCGCGCCCGGGGTGAGGTAGATCATGTTGCACAAAAAGGTGAGGCCAGCGATTGCTCGCTGGCCTCGGGTGGCGCCGCGCCGTTCGTTGGCGGGGAGGGCTCGTCGGAATGTCGCGGCGCCGCCGCTACCGTTCTGCTGGCTTACTTGGCCTTGGCACTGGCCGGCTTGGCGCTGACGCTGTCGTTCGCGGCTTCGAACTCGGCCTTGACCAGGTTGGTCAGGGCTTCGCTGGTGTTGACGCCGACGTTGACCAGTTCCTGGGCGGTGGCATAGGTCTGTTCGGCGCTTTCACGCAGCAGGGTCGAGCTCTTCGGCAGCAGCGCCTTGAAGCCTTCCGGCTGCTTGACGGCGCTGGCTTCATTGACGAAATCAAACGCCGAGTTGACGCTGTTCTCGAACGCCTTGAGCTGCAGGCCGAGGGCCTTCTCGAAGCCCTGGAAGGCAATCGTCTGCGCCTTGAAGGCGGCTTCGGCAAAGCGCTTGCCGGCATTCAACACCTGGGTATTTACCTGATCGGTCATGACACTCTCCGGTTACTGGCCGCACCCACCATGGGCGAGCTTAGGGTTGCCACTATACCCGCATCTATGGTGCGATGCAACAATTTTCTTTCGGGCGGATTTGTCACAGACTAAACTATGTTTAGCCAATTAGTTATAGAGCATTCCTAAAGCAGATTCGCCGAAGAATCCAGGGCCGGATGCGGCACCGCGTCAAACCGCTTCGCCGGCATAGCTGCAGCCCGAGGTGCAGGTTTCGTGGATCACCACGCGGGAAAGTTGCGGCAGCTCCGGCTTGAGCCGATCCCAGATCCACACCGCCAGGTTCTCGCTGGTCGGGTTCTCCAGCCCCTCGATCTCGTTCAGGCAGTGATGGTCGAGCTGCTCGTACAGCGGCTTGAACGCGGCGCCGATATCGGCGAAGTCGAGCACCCAGCCCAGGATCGGATCGACCGGCCCCTCGACATGCAGTTCGATCTGGAACGAGTGCCCATGCAGGCGACTGCATTTGTGCCCGGGTGGCACCCGCGGCAGACGGTGGGCGGCTTCGATGCTGAATCGCTTGAACAGGTCCACGGTGCGGTCCTCGACGGTGGCGATAGCGAAAGCGTAGCCGGTTTGGCGCGGCGAAGTCGGAATCGTGATGGATTGTGGGAGCGATGATTGCGGGAAAGAATGTGGGAGCGACGGTACGTCGCGACTTGGCTACCGAGGCGACAGTCGCGACGTGCCGTCGCTCCCACAAGAGCGCAGGCTCGTCTGTCCTCTGTCATCCGTCTTCCGTCCTCTGAACTTGACAGCTCGGCGGCGGCATGGTCTGCTCGGGCCATGTTCGCTCAAACGCGCCAGCTTGCAGGTACCGGTATCGTCGTTCCCTTGAACGCCGGTGCTGCGCTGCCGCTTGCGGTGCTTCTAATTACGCACAGACAACGGTGCGGGTCAGGACGCTGAGCGATCGAGCAGAGTTCCCAGACAAAAACCCCGCACTTCGACCGTGCGGGGTTTTTGTTTTTGGGTTGGCGCAAAACCATTCGGAAGGAAAGCCCTGTGCATAGCGATGAGATCAAATTGGGACCGGCCCGCGCTCCGGCGCGCGCGATGTTGCGCGCCACTGGGCTCGACGACGCCGCGATCACGCGGCCGCTGGTGGCGGTGGTGCATACCTGGTCCG
>JBGSKT010000492.1:0-2894 GCA_041741075.1 Lysobacterales bacterium | reverse complement strand
GTGCGCACGCAAGCGCGCCATCGCCGGGGCGGCGGCGCCGACGCCGGGCAGCATCAGATGCGATGCGCTGCGAATGCGATCCGGATCGCAACTGATCTCGGCTTCGACCCCGAGCCGGGCCAGCGCCGCCCGCACCGAAGTGATATTGCTGCCGCCGCCATCGATCAGCACCACGTCGGTTGCGCTCATAGCCGACCCTTGGTGCTGGGAATGGCCACACCCTCGCGTCGGATTGCCTGACGCAGCGCACGCGCGACCACCTTGAAGCAGGCCTCGACCTGGTGGTGGGTGTTGTCGCCGCGCACCCGGAGGTGCAGGTTGGCGCCGAGCGTGCTGCACAGCGAGGCAAAGAAGTGTGGCACCATTTCGGTGGCCAGTCCGCCGACTTCGCTGCGCGCAAACGCGCCATCGAAGACGAAGTGTGCGCGTCCGGATAGATCCAGCGCGGCCTCGGCCAGCGCCTCGTCCATCGGCAGGGTAAAGCCGTAGCGGGCGATGCCGCGTTTTTCGCCCAGGGCCAGACGCAGGGCTTCGCCGAGGGCGAGCGCGCTGTCTTCGACGCTGTGGTGTTCGTCGATATGGGTATCGCCGGCACAGATCAGGCTCAGCGCGAAACCGCCGTGGCGGCCGAGCTGCTCCAGCATGTGATCGAAAAAACCGATCCCGGTCGCGACCTCGGGCCGCGCCTCCCGATCCAGATCGACGCGGACGCGGATCCGCGTCTCGCTGGTCACCCGTTCGACCGCGGCGGTGCGTGGCGCAGCAACGAGCCGGTGGGCGATTTCGGACCAGCCTGGATCATCCGGCCCGATGCGGAATCCGCGCAGGCCGAGATTGCGCGCGAATTCCAGATCGGTTTCGCGGTCGCCGACCACGGCGCTGGCGACAAAATCGAGATCACCGCCGCGCAGATAATCGAGCATCATGCCGATGCCGGGCTTGCGCGTCGGCGCGTGCTCCTCGGGCCGGTGCGGGTCGATGTGGATGGCGGAGAATTCGATGCCCTGCGAGGCCAGCAGATCGAGCAGAAAGCGCTGCGGGCGTTCAAAATCCTCGCATGGAAAGGTGGCCGTGCCCAGGCCATCCTGATTCGACACCATCACCAGCTCGTAGCCGGCGGCGATGATTTTCTGCAGGGCGGCGATCACCCCGGGCACCAGTTTCAGTTTTTCCAGCGAATCGATCTGCTGGTCGGCCGGCTCCTCGATCAGGGTGCCGTCGCGATCGACGAACAGGATCCGGCGCAGGCGGCTCATGCGGCCACCGCCAGTGCTTCGGAAAGGGCGGCGAGCAAGGCGGTGTTTTCTTCGGGCGTGCCGATCGTCAGGCGCAGCGCATCGGCGAGCCCGGGGTAACGCACCAGGCTGCGCACCACGATGCCACGGCCGAGCAGGTGGGCATACAGCGCCGCAGCATCGACACAACGCAGGCACAGAAAATTGGCGCTCGACGGCAGCACCTGACGGATCAGCGGATGCGCCGCGAGCACGCCGGCCAGCCGCTCACGCTCGGCCACGATCAGGTCGATCCGCGCCCGGGTGCGGGCCAGGGCCGGGTCGGACAGCACGGTCAGCGCGGCCTCGATGCTGGGGCTGGGCAAGGGGTAGGGCGCCATGATCCGGCGCAACAGGCCGATCACCTGCGGGTTGGCCAGTGCCACACCGACGCGGGCGCCGGCCAGGCCGTGGGCCTTGCTCAGGGTACGCAGCACGACCAGATTGTCGTGGCGGGCGACATCGGCGATCAGGCTGTCGCAAGACGCGAATTCGATATAGGCCTCGTCTATCAGCAACAGAGCGCGATCGCGCAACTGTCGGGCCAGCTCGCGCAACGAATCCACAGGGAGAGCATTGCCGGTCGGGTTGTTCGGATTACAGGCATAAACCAGGCGGGTGTTCGGGCTGATTGCCTCCAGCACCGCGCCGAAGTCGAAGGCGAAGCCCTGGTCGTCCCGCAACGGCACTTCCAGCAGGCTGGCACCCTGCACGCCTGCGGCCACCGCGACCATGCCGAAGGTCGGCGGACAGACGATCACCTGGTCACGGCCGGCGCGGCAGAAGGCACGGGTCAACAGATCGATCGCTTCGTCGCTGCCGCGGCCGACCAGCACAGCGTCCGGGTTCACGCCATACAGCCAGGCCAGGCGCTCGAGCAGGGCGGCCGGCTGCGGCTCCGGATACCGATTCAAGTCACCGCCATCCGGTCTCGGCGGCCAGGGTGATTCATTGGCATTGAGCAAGACCCGGCCGCCGCCAGCCTCCATCCGCGCCGAGGAATAGCCGGCCATGCTCAACAGTTCAGGGCGAGCCAGGGCGAGCACGCTCATGACCGATCCTCCAGGCGCAGACGGATGGCATTGGCGTGGGCGGCCAGACCTTCGGCTTCGGCCAGGGCCAGGGCGCAGGGCGCGATCGCGCGCAGTCCGGGGAGGCTCAGTTCCTGCACGCTGATCTGGGTCTGGAAGCTCGCCACCGACAGCCCGCTGAAGGCGCGTGCGGCGCCTTCGGTCGGCAGCACATGGTTGGTGCCGCTGCAGTAATCGCCGATCGCCTCCGGCGCAAACCGGCCCAGAAATACCGAGCCCGCCGCCGCCACCGCGGGCAGCCAGCGGCGCGCCTGGTCTACCGCCAGGATCAGATGCTCCGGCGCGTAGCGGTTGCTGATCGCCAGCGCCTGCTCCAGGGTTTCAACCACGATCGCACGGCTGTTGGCGAGCGCGCGTGCCGCGATGGCCGCGCGTGGCAGCGCGGCCAATTGCCGGGCGAGCTCGGGTTGCACCGCGTCGATCAAAGCAACCGAGTTCGAAACCAGCAATACCTGCGAGTCCGGGCCATGTTCCGCCTGCGACAGCAGGTCGGCGGCGACGAACGCGGGATCGGCGCTGGCGTCGGCGA
>JBGSKT010000491.1:0-2640 GCA_041741075.1 Lysobacterales bacterium | reverse complement strand
GAGCACGCCCAGCACGATCACGACCGCGACGAGCGCGAATGCCGCACGCTGGGACCTTGAGATCTTCGCACAGACAAAGCCCCCAACGACAGCTGCCAGCAGGCCGAGCGCGGTGCTGGCGCCGATTCGCTGGCGCTGGTCGGCGCGGACCTGATCGGCGCGCAGGTCGGCGATGGTTTCCAGATAGCCGCTGGGCAGCTCGGTCACGTATTCGCCGTTGAAGCAACTGCTGTCGAAGGCGGTCAGCGCCTCGTTGCCTTCAGCGACCGCGGCGATCAGGTCGTCCAGATCCTGGTAGATCAGCCAGTCGGCGCCGAGCAGGGTCTCGATTTCCGATTCGCTGCGGCCGTGCGCGACCAGTTCCGCCGGGGCCGGCATGTCGATGCCGTAGACGTTGGGGAAGCGCACCGGCGGGGCCGCCGAGGCGAAGTACACCTTGCGCGCGCCGGCCTCGCGCGCCATCTGGATGATCTGTTTCGAGGTGGTGCCGCGCACGATCGAATCGTCGACCAGCAGCACTACTTTGTTGCGGAATTCGAGTTCGATCGCGTTCAATTTGCGCCGTACCGATTTCACCCGCTCACTCTGCCCGGGCATGATGAAGGTGCGGCCGACATAACGGTTCTTGACGAAGCCTTCGCGGTATTTCACGTCCAGCGCCTGCGCCAGCGCCAGCGCCGCGGTGCGCGAGGTGTCCGGGATCGGGATCACCGCCTCGATGTCGTGGCCGGGTTTGATCCGGCGGATCTTCTGGGCCAGGCGTTCGCCCATGCGCAGCCGCGCCTTGTACACCGAGACGTCTTCGATCATCGAATCCGGACGCGCCAGGTAGACGTATTCGAAGATGCACGGGGTGTGCCGCCCGGGCGCGGCGCATTGTTCGGACAGCAGCCGGCCGTCTTCGGTCAGGATCACCGCTTCGCCCGGCCGCACGTCGCGCTCGAGCCGGAAGCCGAGCAGGTCCAGGGCCACGCTTTCCGAGGCCACCGCCCATTCGGTGCCGTCGGCGCCGTCGCGGCGACCGAGCACCAGCGGGCGGATGCCGTGCACGTCGCGGAAGGCGACCACGCCCAGACCGAGCACCAGACTGACCACGGCATAGCCGCCCTGGCAGCGCTGGTGTACCGCCGCGATCGCGCGGAATACGTCGACCGAACCCGGGCGCAAGGCGCCGGCGGCCTGCAGTTCGTGCGCGAAGATATTGAGCAGCACTTCGGAATCCGAGCCGGTGTTGATGTGGCGGCGGTCGGTTTCGAACAGCTCGCGGCGCAGCGCTTCGGTATTGACCAGGTTGCCGTTGTGGCCGAGCGCGATGCCGAACGGCGAATTGACGTAGAACGGCTGGGCCTCGTCGGCGCCTTCGGAACCGGCGGTCGGATAGCGGCAGTGGGCGATGCCGATGCGGCCCTTGAGCCTGGCCATGTGTTCGCTCTGGAACACATCCTTGACCAGCCCGTTGGCCTTGTGCAGGCGCAGTCGATCGCCGTCGATGGTGGCGATGCCGGCGGCATCCTGACCGCGATGTTGCAGCACCGTCAGCCCGTCATACAGGGCCGATGCCACCTCGCTCAGTCCAACAATGCCAATGATGCCGCACATGCCTGGGTCCTTCGAATGGGTAAGCGGGAAATATGGGAAACGGGAAATGGGAGCGGGAGGCGTCGTCGTCCCGGCGCAAGCCGGGACCCAGTTCCCGACGCCACGACCCGCCCGGACACTGGGCCCCGGCTTGCGCCGGGGCGACGGATAATGCGTTCCCCTAAAACCTAAAACGGCTCTATTCCCCTCCCCTCCCCTCCAGCACCGGTAAAGCCATCCGCACCTTGTCCGCCACATTCGCCGGCAACCAGGCGCGGACGCGCGCGGCCATCGGCTGGAACACGGCAACGGCGCGCGACTGCTGCCACCAGTCATCGTTCGGGATCGGGGTGAGCCCGACCACCAGAATCAGGATCACCACCAGCACCCCGCCGCGCAGGGCGCCAAACAACATGCCGAGCAGGCGGTCGGTGCCGGTGAGGCCGGTGCCCTGGATCAGTTTTTTCATCAGGAACACCAGCAGCGCCCCGACGATCAGCACCGCCACGAACACCGCGCCATAGCCCAGGAATATCCGCAGGGAATTGAGTTCGACCTGGCTGCCGAACCAGCCGGCCACCGCCGGCCCCAGCATATAGGCAAGCACCGAGGCCATGACCCACACCACGATCGACAGGACTTCGACCACCAGCCCGCGCACTAGGCCGATCAGCATGGACAGGGCGAAGATCATCAGGATGGCGATATCGGCGATGTTCATCGGCTGGGCGGGTGTCGTGCTGGGTTGCTGACTGCGCGGGCCCGGGACTACGGATAGTCCACCACGATCGCATCCAGCCCGAAGCGCTGCTTGATGCCGGCCTTGAGCTTGAGTGCGTTGTCGCGGCTCGCCTCCGGCCCAACCCGCACCCGGAACACCGTACCCTTGGCGGTATCGAGTTTTTCGACGAAGGCGGCGAAGCCGGCGCCGCGCAATTGATCGCGTTGTTGATTGGCGCGGGCGGCGTCGCTCAGCACCGCCACCTGCACCGCATAGGCACCGCTGACCGCGCGCGGCGGTTTGTCGGTGCCGACATCGCCGGACGGGCTGTCGTCGATTTC
>JBGSKT010000490.1:0-5806 GCA_041741075.1 Lysobacterales bacterium | reverse complement strand
CGGTGCCGCGGCGAATGACGCGGACGCGGCGCTGGCCCGGGCGCGCGGCTTCGCCGGCCTGGCTGGGGTCGATCTGGCGCGCGAGGTCAGCATCGACTGCGCCTATAGCTGGAACGAGGGCAGCTTCGATCTGGACCAGTGTACGGCCGCGCCCGGCAGTGCCAGCGGGCCGCATGTGGTGGCCTACGATTTCGGCATCAAGCGCACTATCCTGCGCCTGCTCGCCGATCGCGGCTGCCGAATTACCGTGGTGCCGGCCACGACCAGCGCCGCCGAGGCGCTGGCGCTCGCTCCCGACGGTGTGTTCCTGTCCAATGGCCCCGGCGATCCCGAGCCCTGCGACTATGCGATCACCGCGATCCGCGAATTTCTGCGCCGTCGGGTGCCGCTGTTCGGCATCTGTCTCGGCCACCAGTTGTTGGCCCTGGCGGTCGGCGCGCGCACGGTCAAGATGAAATTCGGCCACCACGGCGCCAACCACCCGGTGCTTGATCTGGCCACCGGCCGGGTGATGATTTCCAGCCAGAACCACGGTTTTGCGGTCGATGAGGCGAGCCTGCCGGCGAACGTGCGTGCCACCCACCGTTCGCTGTTCGATCACAGCCTGCAGGGGATTGCGCTCCTGGATGCGCCGGCCTACGGTTTCCAGGGGCACCCAGAGGCGAGCCCCGGCCCGCACGACGCGCTAGCGCTGTTCGACCCGTTTCTGCTGGCGATGGCGGCGCTTCCGGCGGCCCGCGCCGAGCCGGTGTTATCGTGAGCACGGAGGCGAATCGATGAGCGTTTCGAGTATCCATTCCGACTGGCGCCCGGCCCCCGCGCTGCTGCTGGCTTTGCTGCTGCTGGCTTCGCTGCTCAATGGCTGCGGTGGCGATCCGCCGCCGCCTCCGGCCGTGGACGAAGCACTGGCGAGCGAGGAAGCGGACGCCGGCAAGCCGCGTCCCGACCGTTCGATCGAAGTGGTTTCGGTGGGCTCCAGCACGGCCGACATCGCCACCCCGGCCGGTGCCATCGCCACCATCAACAAACCGGTAATCGAGACGGTGGCCTACGAAGACCTGACCTATCTGGTCGGCGAGAAGATCATCATCAAGACCAATCTGCGCACCACCCGCATCGGCGTGCTGCGGCGCTTCCTGAATACCAGCCTGCGCATCGAGGTGGAAGAACGCGGGCGCAAGTTCGATATCGATATTCCGCGCGCCAGCATCAGTGAGGTCCAGGTCGAATGGATCCACCCGCAGGCACCGGCGGCGGCCAGCCCGCGGAAGTAGTAACCTGGTCCGCTGTCCTCTGGTCAGCGGCTCCGCTAGAATTGCGCCACCCTCCTCATCCGGATCGTCCTGCTTAAGCGGCGGGGCCATTTTTCATGCCCAAGCGCAGCGATCTTCGCTCCATTTTGATCATCGGTGCTGGCCCGATCGTGATCGGCCAGGCTTGTGAGTTCGACTATTCCGGTGCCCAGGCCTGCAAGGCGCTGCGCGAGGAGGGCTACCGGGTGATCCTGGTCAACTCCAATCCGGCCACGATCATGACCGACCCGGATATGGCCGATGCGGTGTATATCGAGCCGATCAACGCCGGCACGATCGAGCGCATCCTGGCCAAGGAACGCCCCGACGCACTGTTGCCGACCATGGGCGGGCAGACCGCGCTCAACGCCGCGCTGGATCTGGCCGACAGCGGCGTGCTGGAGAAATACCGGGTCGAGCTGATCGGCGCCTCACGCGAGGCGATCCGCATGGCCGAAGACCGCGCCCTGTTCCGCATTGCGATGCTCGAGATCGGGCTCGACTGTCCGCGTGCCGAGATCGCCCGCACCCTGGAACAGGCGCTGGACGTGCAGGGACGGCTCGGCTTTCCGACCATCATCCGGCCCAGTTTCACCCTCGGTGGCAGCGGCGGCGGGATCGCCTACAACCGTGAGGAATTCGTCGAGATCATCGCGCGCGGGCTGGCAATGTCGCCGGTGCACGAGGTGCTGGTCGAAGAATCGGTGCTCGGTTGGAAAGAATTCGAAATGGAAGTGGTGCGCGATTGTGCCGACAACTGCATCATCGTCTGCTCGATCGAAAACCTCGACCCGATGGGCGTGCACACCGGCGATTCGATCACGGTGGCGCCGGCGCAGACCTTGACCGACAAGGAATACCAGCGCATGCGCGATGCCTCGATCGCGGTGCTGCGAAAAATCGGCGTCGATACCGGCGGCAGTAATGTCCAGTTCGGCATCCACGCCGAAACCGGGCGCATGGTGGTGATCGAGATGAACCCGCGGGTATCGCGGTCCTCGGCGCTGGCGTCCAAGGCGACTGGTTTTCCGATCGCCAAGATCGCCGCCAAGCTCGCGGTTGGCTACACCCTGGACGAACTGCGCAACGAAATCACCGGTGGCCGCACCCCGGCTTCGTTCGAGCCCAGCATCGATTACGTGGTCACCAAGATTCCGCGCTTCGCATTCGAAAAGTTTCCGGCCGCCGATGCACGCCTGACCACCCAGATGAAGTCGGTCGGCGAAGTCATGGCGATCGGCCGGACCTTTACGGAATCGCTGCAGAAAGCCTTGCGTGGACTGGAAACCGGCAAGGACGGGCTCAATTCGACCGGCATTGCCTGGGACACCGAGAGCGGCATGTTCGAGCTGCAGCGGCAATTGCGCGAACCCGGGGCCGAGCGTCTATTCTATGTCGCGGACGCTTTCCGTGCCGGTTTCGACTGCGATCGGGTGTACGCGCTGTGCCACATCGACCACTGGTTCCTGGAACAGATCGAGGCCCTGGTGCGGGCCGAGCAGGCGCTGGCCAGCGACGGCCTCGCCGCGCTCGACTACGACCGCCTGTACCGCCTCAAGCGTCACGGCTTTGCTGATTCGCGACTGGCCGAACTGGTCGGCACCAATGAAGACGCCATCCGTCATCTGCGCCTCACCCTGGGGCTGCATCCGGTCTACAAGCGGGTCGATTCCTGCGCTGGCGAGTTCGCTACCGGCACCGCCTATCTGTACTCGACCTACGAACAAGAGTGCGAGGCGGCGCCCAGTCAACGCCGCAAGATCATGGTGCTGGGCGGCGGGCCGAACCGGATCGGGCAGGGCATCGAATTCGACTATTGCTGTGTGCATGCCGCCCTGGCGCTGCGCGAGGACGGCTATGAAACGATCATGGTCAACTGCAATCCAGAAACCGTGTCCACCGATTTCGATACTTCCGACCGGCTCTACTTCGAACCGCTCACGATCGAAGACGTGCTGGCGATCGTCGCCGTCGAACGCCCCGAAGGCGTGATCGTGCAGTACGGCGGCCAGACCCCGCTCAAGCTGGCGCGCGCACTAGCGGCCAATGGCGTACCGATCATCGGCACCTCGCCGGACGCGATCGACCTGGCCGAAGACCGCGAGCGCTTCCAGCAACTGATCCAGACGCTGGGATTGAACCAGCCGCCCAATCGCACCGCGCGCACCGCCGATGCGGCGATCGCGCTGGCCGGCGAAATCGGCTATCCGCTGGTGGTGCGGCCGAGTTATGTGCTCGGCGGGCGGGCCATGGAAGTGGTCCACGCCGAGGCCGACCTGTACCGCTATATCACCGAGGCGGTGCGGGTTTCGAACGAATCGCCGGTGCTGCTCGACCGCTTCCTGGACAAGGCGATCGAGGTCGATGTCGACGTCATCGCCGATGTCGAGGGCCAGGTCTTTATCGGCGGCATCATGGAACACATCGAGGAAGCCGGTGTGCACTCCGGGGATTCGTCGTGTTCGCTGCCGCCATTCTCGCTGACGGCGGAAATCCAGGATCGCCTGCGCGAGCAGGTCGGCCAGATGGCGCGTGCAATCGGCGTGGTTGGGCTGATGAACACCCAGTTCGCGATCCAGGGCGAAACCATCTACGTGCTCGAAGTCAACCCGCGCGCCTCGCGAACGGTGCCGTTCGTTTCCAAGGCGACCGGGGTCGCGCTGGCCAAGGTCGCGGCGCGCTGCATGGTCGGGCAGACACTGGCCGCGCAGGGCGTGATCAAGGAAGTGCTGCCGCCGTATTACTCGGTCAAGGAGGCGATCTTCCCGTTCGCCAAGTTCCTCAATGTCGATCCGATCCTGGGGCCGGAGATGCGTTCGACCGGCGAGGTGATGGGGGTCGGAGGCAATTTCGGCGAGGCCTTTGCGCGCGCACACGAAGCCGCCAACATCCGGCCGCCGCAGTCCGGGCGAGTGTTCCTGAGCGTGCGCGATGCCGACAAGCCGCGGTTGACTGAACTGGCAGCCGAACTGGTCCGGCGCGGCTTCGACCTGGTCGCCACCGATGGTACCTGCGCGCATCTGTGCGCCCATGGCATCGCCTGCGAGCGCATCAACAAGGTCGCCGAGGGCCGTCCGCATATCGTCGATCTGGTCAAGAACGGCGAGATCTCGTTCGTGGTCAACACCACCGAGGGCAAGCAGGCGATCGCCGATTCGTTCGCAATCCGGCGCGAATCGCTGCAGGCCAGCATCACCTATTCGACCACCCTGACCGGTGCCCGTGCCTTGATCCATTCCCTGGATCACCAGGACAATGGCCGGGTGACCTCACTGCAAGAGCTGCACGCCAGCCTGGACGCCTGAATGAAACGTAGCCCCCTGACCAAGAACGGCGTCGAGCGCCTGCGCGCGGAACTCGAACGCCTGAAATCGGTGGAGCGCCCGCGCATAATCGCGGCGATCGCCGAAGCCCGTGCCCACGGCGATCTGAAAGAAAACGCCGAATACCACGCTGCGCGCGAGCAGCAGAGCTTCATCGAGGGCCGCATCCAGACCCTGGAAGGCACGCTTTCCTTTGGCGAGATCATCGACGTGGCCAAGCTCGCGGCTGGTTCGCGGGTGGTGTTCGGCGCCACCGTCGAACTGCTCGCCCTGCACAACGACGAAGAAGTGACCTACCAGATCGTCGGCGAGATCGAGGCCGACATCAAGCAGCGCCTGATCTCGGTGAACTCGCCCCTTGCGCGCGCGCTGATCGGCAAGAGCGAGGGCGACACCATCGAATTGACCGCGGCCAATGGCACCCGCAATTTCGAAATCGTGGCGGTGCGTTACGAGTGAGCAGTCGCCCGCCGACGGCAAGCCCCGGCCAGGTCAAGGCGTCGAGCGTCGGACCGGTCATTGCCCTGTGGCTTCCCGCCCTGCGTCACTGGCCGTTGGCGGCCTGGTCGCCGGATTGGGCGGCCAGGCTCGGGCGCGCCGATCGACTGCCGCTGCCGGCGGATCGGGTGAGTCCAGCGATTCCCGGGTTTGATGTGCTGCCGGCGGATTATTCCACGGCTGCGGTCAGCCGCCACGGCGAGGCCGCGGATGCGGGGCAGTCGCTCTGGCTGCACGCCGCGCCCTGTCATTTGCGGGTGGAACCCAATGGTCTGCGCATGCTGGCCTGTCAGGCGATGGGTCTGTCCGCGCTCGAAGCCGAAGATTTCGTCGCGGTGCTCAGGCCGCTGCTCGGTGATCTGGGCTTCGAACTGCTGCTCAGTACCCCCGAACGCTGGTATCTGCGGCTGGCGGATGGTGGCAGCGCACCGCGCTTCTCGCCGCCCGGCGACGTGCTTGGCGCCGATATCGGTGCGCATCTGCCGCCGGGTCCGGCCGGTCTGCGTTGGCGCCATCTGTTGAACGAAATACAGATCAGCCTGCACCCGCACCGGCGCAACGCCGAACGCAGCGCACGCGGCCAATTGCCGGTCAACAGCCTGTGGTTCTGGGGTGGGGGTGGCCTGCCCAACCGGGTGCAGAGCGCGCACCACAGCGTGGTCGGCACGGATCCGTTGCTGCTCGGACTGGCGC
>JBGSKT010000489.1:0-13974 GCA_041741075.1 Lysobacterales bacterium | reverse complement strand
GCTCGGCGGCGCCTTTCAGGCCGCGCGCGGCCAACGCCTGCGCGGACTGCGCGTTCGGCTCGACCTGCAACATCCGGCCCAGACACTGCGCCAGAGCGATGAACGCCTGCACGATCTGCACCGGCGCTTGCACAGTGGCGTGATCGCCGCTCTGGCGCAACGCACCCGGCAACTGGCCGCCCTGGCCCGCACCCTGAACGCGATCAGTCCCCTGGCAACCCTGGATCGTGGCTACGCCATCGCCTTCGACCGGCACGGCCAGTCGCTGCGCTCCAGCGCTGCGCTGCACGCCGGTGACCCAGTACAGGTACGCCTCGCCGAAGGCCAATTCGCCGCAACAGTCACCACCACCACAGCCGGCAAGGACCGACCGTAGGCTGGCGGTGAGCGCAGCGAACCCCAGCGTGCTCTTTTCAATGCGAAAGCGGCGCTGGGGTTCGCTGCGCTCACCGCCAGCCTACGCGCTGGTCTTCAAGATTCATTGTCCGGGCTATGTCCTTGGCGACAACTGAGAAGGAGCCGAAGTACATGTTGCTCGAAACACTCGCCATCACTGTTTTCATTGTTCTTGCAAGCGGGCTGGGGGTGGTGCTGAGGCGCCGCACCCAACGAGCGGCTATTTGGTCCGGCGGCCTGATCGCGGCGGTCGCGCTATCCGCATCGTTTCTGGTTTTCTTGGTAGACAAATTGGCTTACTCTTCCACACAACTTGCCTTTCTCGTCAATATCTATCTAGTCGTTGCAGCCGTTGGTGCAAATGTGCTTGCCAGCGCAATCTCCTTGAATCTCTCCCAGTCCCGCCCCTTGTTTCCGATCAGCAATCAGACGGCGGATGTCTCCGGGAATTCGTCGGATACCAGCCTGTACGCACAGGGAACCTTCATGAATACACCGTATGTACAGGTAGCTGCTGCCCTTGCTGCGGCTTCTGGCTCACCGGCTCTTCAAGCAAGGCTAGAGTCGATTGGACTTCAAGCGGCTGCATTGCCTGCATCCCCCGTGCATGCTTCCGCATTGGCTTCGCGGCTGGTATCCGCCCCGGCGATCTCCGACCGCGTTGCACCGATGCTCGCCGTTCCTGCGGCGTTGACACCGACCTTGCCTCCTGTGCAGCTTCAGGCGGCGGCGATGCAAGTATGGTTGGACAGTGCGGGGTCGGACCTCAGGGAGGTGCGCAACGAAACGCGCCGAAGGGTCGATCGCTCTTTCTATGTCTCGCTTGGCTTTGGTGTTCTGGGTGGCCTTGCCATCTTCATTGGCGTTGGACTAGCCATCAATCAGGCGATACCGATTGGGATCGCGTCGGGCATTGGCGGTGCTGTGTCGAGTATCTTCAGCGGGGTGTTCTCACATTTGTACCGTTCCGAAAGCTCACAACTGCGACAGCTGGTCAGCGACCTCCGACGCATCGAGGACGCGAGGATCGGCCTCTTGCTTGCCGATCAGATTCAGGACCCGGAGGAACGGGACGCCGCGTTGCACAAACTGATCGCGCAAATCAAGCGGGGGGGGACAAACACATGAACTCAGCGCACCAAGACTCAAACCAAGTGCCCCAGGCCAACGTCGGCTCAGCGCAGCGCTTGCCTTTATGAGATACATCTTCGCAATCCTGCTTCTCTCGTGCCGCTGCGGCACTGAATATCTCCACCAGCAACAAATCGGCGCTGTCGGTGACCTGGCGGTGACATTGGCGGTGCAGTATCGGTAGCAGGCGGCCATGAGTGCTTGCGCACCGATCCGGGAGCATCCGTATGAACCGAACGCGACAGCCAGCACCGAATCGGGATCCAAGCGGATTCCCGCGCGCCTTCGCCCAGCATCTGCCTCCGAGCGCTGCCGCCGTGTCCGGTTTTCACGCCGAACTGAAGCGACAGCTAGCCGATACTCGCCCACGGGAATTGACTTGCCCAGCGGTGCGCCAGCTCGCCCGGTTGATCGAAAGCGACCCGATCGTGCGCATGTATACCGAGCAGATGCTTGCCCAGGTCGGGCCGATGCCGGGCGCGCCACCGTCCACCATCGACACGGTACCGGAACTGCTGGCCGCGCTCGATGCGATCACCACCACGGCGCCGCTGTACAACGCCGATCCGGCCAAACGCAATGCGTTTCCGATGTCGGCCTTGTTTGCCTACATGATGATGACCGTGGCCGGCGAGGCCCTGTTTCGCCACGACGCCTTCAACTCCTGCATTCGCGCCATCCTCAAGGCCTGGTGCGAGTATCTCGACAGTCCGGCCAGCACCAGTGTGTTGAACGAGAGCGCCGACGGCTGGTTGAGTCCGGCGTCGGTCAAGGAGTTCGACCTCGACCAGTTCGTGCTCGACCGGAATCTGCCGCACTGGGGCTTCGCCTCGTACAACGCATTTTTCCATCGCGAAATCCGCGCAGTCTGCCGGCCGCTGGCCGAACCCGACAACCCGCGGGTTATCGTATCGGCCAACGACGGCAACGTCGTCAGCATCGCCCGTCAGGTACAACGCAGCACCCGGTTCTGGTTGAAGGGCGAGCCGTTTTCATTGGCCGACATGCTGGACAACGGCCCATACGTGGACCGGTTCGTCGGCGGAGACGTGTTCCAGTCGTTCCTTAGCGGTGGCAATTATCACCGTTGGCACGCACCGATCGCGGGCACCATTCGCGATCAGCGCGTGCGCAATGGTCTGATGTTCAGCGACGCCGAATCGGCCGGCTGGGACCCGAACGGCGTACTGTCCGAAGGCTACTACGCCGCGGTCAATACCCGTGGCCTGGTGTTCATCGAGAGCGACGACCCCGGTATCGGCATGGTCTGCGTGATGCCGATCGGCATTACCGAAATATCATCGATCAGTATCACCGTTCGCGCCGGACAAACGGTCGCCAAGGGCCAGGAACTGGGCTACTTCAGTTACGGTGGTTCGAGCCTTTGCCTGCTGTTCCAGCCGGGCGCAATTGGCCAGTTCACCGTGCCCAATCCGCCGCCCAAACCGATCGTCAACCCGGCCAGCGGTCCGCCGATTCTGGTCAATGCCCAGATTGCCCTGGGTCGATAAGGCAAGCAACTGGTTCAGGCGGCCCGGCCGTCCGGGTTCGCGACCATCCCGATCCTCTGGAGAGAATCCATGCAACACCGGCACAAAGTGGTTGGGGAATTGGAAGCCTTGATCAGGGACCAGCACTGGCAGGCAGACTTCGAGCGCGCCATCAAGCACGCGCGCGCGCAGAACATCCCGGAGATCGAGGATATCCACAGTCTCGCCGACTACCTCGACTGGATCGATGCCTTCCTGCGCTGGATTCCAAGTGAAAATGCGCCCGGTAGCGAGGTCTACAACCGTCTCTGCAAGTTTCACTTTATTCTCGACCAGCCACCAGTTCGCGGCTTGCAGAATGCCATCGTGCCACACGACCAGGCCGCACCGTTGACGCCGCTTTCGGCGTGGATGGTGCGCTATGCCAAGGCGCTGGGCGACTTCCTCGACACGCCGGAATCGCTTACGGCGGATTCGCTGAAGAGCTTCTTCGACTCCCCCAACTACAACATGAGCGACTACATCGTTCCGCACGGCGGCTTCAAGACCTTCAATCAGTTTTTTGCGCGCAATTTCAAACCCGGATACCGACCGATCGCCGCCGTCGCCGACCCGCGGGTGATCGTGTCTCCGGCCGATTCCACCTTTGCCGGCCAGTGGGAAATCCGCACCGATTCCAAGGTCACTGTCAAGAATCTGCACTGGTCGATCGACGAACTGCTCGAGGGCAGCCCCTACCGTGACCGCTTCGTCAACGGCCTGTTCATGCATGCTTTCCTCGGGCCGAACGACTACCACCGGCAGCATGCGCCGGTCGCCGGCACCGTGCTGGAAGCGCGGGTGATTCCCGGCCAGGTCTATCTGCAGGTGATCGCCGAACCGATCCCGGGCGATCCAGAGGGCAGGCAACGGCTGAAACCGCTGCGCAACTTCGACGCGCCGGATGAGGCTGGCTACCAGTTTGCGCAGGCCCGTGGTCTGGTTGTGCTCGACTCCGCGATCGGCCTGGTCGCGGTGCTGCCGATCGGCATGTGCCAGGTGTCCTCGGTGATCCTCACCGCCGAGAAAGGTGTGACCCTGCGCAAGGGCGAGGAAATCTCCTATTTCCAGTTTGGGGGCTCGGACATCATCGTGCTGTTCGAAGCCCGTTCCAATGTCAGCTTCAGCGCCCAGCCCGGCGTGCACTACAAGATCGGTACCCGGATCGCGGATTCCTATCCGGTCATGTGAACGGTCGCAAGCACCCTGCCCCGGACTTCAAACCGGCAAGCGGGGCCGTTCCAGCACGGTGCGACGTAGGTACAGGCACCTTACGGCATGCCACACAGTCGTTTTCCTCCACCACCGTCTAACCCGGAGAACACCCATGAACAAACTCGGCACCCTGCTCGCTCTCTCGGTCCTCGCCGGCGCCGCCGCCGCACAGACCGCACCGGTTGGCTGCACCATCGACCAATACGGCCGCGTAGCCGATGGCAGCACCCTGTGGGCAACCACCACCCAGGGGATTCCGGCGGCGCAGCTACCGCCGTTCGAGACCAATTGCCTGATCGACCAGTTCTCCTGGAACAATTTCCTGTATCTGGTCGGCGATGACGGCAGCGGCCATCCCCGCTTCATGAGCCTGGCGCCCTGGTACAACCTGTTGCCGACCAAGGGCGTACCGGTGTGGCCGGGCGCCTATACCGCGCTCGATGGCACCCAGCTCAACAAGGCGATCAATCAGGCCCAGGCCGGTGACGGTTTCGCCCTGCTCGATGTCGGCAGACAGCTCACCGTGTACGACATCCGCGTCAACAAGCCGTTCTTCGATTACGTCAAAACCAACACCCTTTACCTGCAGGCCAGCATGAACGCCGCCGCCAGCGCTTTCGCGGCCAACAGCTACTCCGGCGGGGTGTGGCTGCCACCGACCGACATCGGCGACAAAAGCCTGGGCGCACTCGAAATCAAGACTGCCTGGCGGAGCTTCGGCAGCAGCACGCTCAAACTTTGTCCCACCGACCTGATGCATTGCGAGATCGACGACGAACAGAATGTCTGGGGCCTGGTCGGCCTGCACCTGGTGCAGAAAACCAATACCCACGGCGAGTTCGTCTGGGCCTCGTTCGAACACACCGCCAACGCCCCGGACTGCAATGGCGGCGGCGGCAACCCGATCGCCAGCATGCCGCTCGACCCGACCCGGGCGCAGGGCAGCATCAACGTCAACAAGAACTACCAGGACGGCACCCAGCAAAGCGGCTGGAACTACTTCAGTTACCCGGGCTACAAAGCCGCCGGTGGCGATGGCAAGACCTGTGCCTTCCCCACCCAAAAAGGCAGCGCCAAGCCCTTGTGTCTGACCTGGCCGGGCAGCGCCGGCAACTGGAACCAGGTCAACGTCTGCCGCACCGACCGACTGGACCGCCCCTCCACCAGTTGCGTAAAACTCGGCGCCGAGCCGAACGGCCAGGATATCGCCTGCCTCAATCAGAGCGTGATCAGCAAGGCCCCATCCGGACTGGCGGCGCGTTGGAAATACTACAAACTGATCGGCATGGAATGGCTGATCAATGGCAACACCGAAGGCGGCGCCTTCGGCCAGGGCTGCTTCACCTTCAGCGGCTCGGCCAGTTGCCCCAACTTCGGCAAGCACGGCGAATCCGGCGGCGCCCCCAACTATTCTCGCGCCGGCTCCACCACCATGGCCAACACCACCCTGGAAACCTGGATGCAGAACGGCATGTACCTGGTCGATCCCGGCAACCCGAACAACACCACCTCGGCACTGGACTGCTTCGGCTGCCACCAGCCCCAATCGATCGCCGCCCCGTCAGCCGGCTTCAACGAAGGCGACATGAGCCATGTCTTCTCGCGGATTGGGCAGTGATGCTGCATGGTGACCCCTTGCGAACGCCGTGTCATGCGCGCCGGCCCAGCCTGGATACGGCCTGGGCCAGGTTCTCCCGGGCTTGCTGCTCGCGCTCGATTGCGAACGGCTCGTTCCGGTAAATGCGATCCCGCTCCAGGAAGCCGCGAAGTACCTCAGCCCGCTTCCGCTTGTACAGAAAGGAAGGCACAAGCCGGTACTCCATCCGGACCCCTTGTTCGAACCGGGCGTAGGTCTGGGGGTCGGCGCCAAGGATCGACAGGTCGATGTCGACCAGAACCGTCTCGTCCTTGGTCTGTGCCGGCACATTGTGCGCAGTGACCATGATGAGGCGATGCACCCGGGCTATCGCGTCAGGCCCGGCGCCGTGGGCCCGCAGGAACGCTGCCGCCCAATCGGCACTTCGCTTCTCGTTGCCTGCCGCGAGCGGTCGGTAAACCGCATCGTGAAACCACAGCGCCAATTCGACTTCGTGAGCGTGGTCGGTGTTGGCGACGCATCGATCCAACTGCCGCAGGCACGCCGTCACATGTTCCATGGTGTGGTAATGCCGGCCCGTCTCCGAGTAAGCAGCGACCAAGGAACGATAGTTGTCTTCATTGCCAGCGAATCCCCAGGCGTTCATCAGCCGCGTCCAACGATTCTGATTCATGCTCGATCCGTTGGGCCTCGTTGTCACGGCCTAGCTGAAGAGTTTGCCCTGGTGCTGCACACCGGAGATCATCTCCGGCCACAGCTCGACAAACGATGCCGCGGAAATGCGTGCGAGTTCGCTCGGCTCGATCTTGTTCAAACCGCCGCCGTAAACCCGACCTTCGCCGCGGAGTTCGTGGCCAGTGACTTGACCGAGCAAGACGTGGACGGCTTCGGCACGGTCGGGATGGTGGCGAAGCATTGCCGCCAGGCTGTCCTGCGGGTAGAGCATCAGGTAGAGATTGGTTCCAATCGCCTTTGAGCGGTTCCAGATGAAACGAAACGGCTGCTTGTCGTCAGAACCACGGCCCATGTATGTGCAAAGGAACGGAGTGGGCTCCCGTTGTTCCTGTCGGTACCACGGGTTGCGCTTGCCGATCAGATAGCCGTCCATGATGCCAAGCGACTGAGCGGTTTGCAGGTATCCCCAAAGCCCCGGGTACTTGGCCTCGACCATCGGCTCGGGCAGGTTGCAATCGATAACGCACAACTGGCGGTCGAGGACGGGGTAGCCGTCACCGTCAGCATCGATGCTTGTGCTCTTGAGGTGGCGCGGGCTGGGAAGGATCGGCCGGAGGTACTCGGTCGGAAGTCCAAGGTGCTTCGCGTCAGCGCGGTCGAGCACGAAAAACTTGTTGCAGCCGGTGGCAATACCCCGCTGGATGCGGAAGAAGTCGCCAAGCGTCGGGCCCGTCCCGTCGCCAAGTGTGTGCCGGTCGTTCTTGGCGTGACTCGGGTATGCAGTCCACTTGCGGGACTCGCGCAATCGTTCACGCGGGACGAGTTCGCGGGCGTGCGGCTCGGCCAACGTGCCGCCAAAGGTGAACTCGACAGCATGATCGGCAGTGGGCAGCGTCTTGCGAAACACCAGCACCACCGAGGACACGAGCGCGTCACCGAACTGAACATCATCGGGGTCAAAGCGGTGCGCGCGAACAAGCGTTACGCGATCCGCCAGGAAACCCTTGAGAGCCGCGCCGTAGTTGACGTCCATGAACTCCGAGGGGATGAGCCACGCGGCAATCCCACCGTCTTCCATCCACGCCGTAGCGAGCAACAGGAAATAGACGTACAGACCCGCAAGGCCGTTGACTTCAACCCCGGTCAACTTGAACGCAAGGCCTTGCAGGCGTTCCTTGTCTTCGCGGTTCATGTGATGGTGTCGGACGTAGGGCGGGTTCGCCAGGATGACGTTGGGCGCGGGTGGGCATGAGCCGTTGGCAACAACGCGCGTGAAGTCACCGCGCACCACCTCAAGCCCGGCATCGGCCCACAGATTGCGGGCGGCGTCGGCGAATGCGGGATCGAGCTCGACCCCGACGGCGCTGCTGATCCGCTTGGAGCCGAAGACCGCGAGTGCTGCCGAAAAGAAGCTGCCCGAGCCAATCGACGGATCGGCGAAACGAATACCGCTCTGGGCCCGTCCGAGGATTGATTCGACGTAGCGAGCGATATCGACGGCGAGCGCATTGGGCGTTGCGAACTGGCCAAGGCGGTTCCGCTCCACCGCCGTCTTACGCGCATCGATCTCCGCCTGAATGGCTTGTCGCCGTGATTCAACCACGTTGTCTTCGGAAGCGATCATGCGATTCACAGCCCCAGTTTCACAAGGTCGTCAATGCGATGTTCCCAGACCCAATCGATGCCGTGCATGGCTTCGTAGCCCAAATAGTCGCCACCAAAGTAGCCGCAGAGAAACAGCACGAACGTCACGGATTCACCATAGGCAGCTTGAAGTTGTTGAATCTTGATGGCCTCTTCCTTTCTCCGCTTGTTGGTGTTGGTGAAGTCACCCGCCGACTTGGCTTCGATCAGGATCGGCAACCGATTCTTGCGAAGCTTCCTGGGTTGAATTACCACATCAACCGGGATGTTCACCTTCAGCGCCTTGCCAACCGCGAGGTTCATGCGGAAGGTGTACGTTGCGGCTGCCATTTCGGTCAGCGGCTTCGCGCTGGGATGCGCCTGCTTCCGGTAACCGCGGGCGTCGAGCCAATTGCCCACAAGCTTGAGTTGCCGCTGTTCCTGCGCGTTACGGACGATCGGGTTTGCCACGGCACTGCACAAGCGGTCAGCAACGATCGTCGATGCGCGGTCGCGTTCGTGATCGGTTGGTGCCTTCGAGCCGCTCAGCCACGGGAAGATGTCGCGGTCCAGCAACCTTGAGACAATACGGCAGAGTTTTTTCAACTCTGCATTCAAATCGGCGGCACTCAACTTGGCCGGCAGTTTGCCATTTTCCATCCGGCCGACAAGGTTCTTGCTCGCGTCGGCCAGGCCGATCAAGCGGTCCACCGCCAGCGGCGGAGCCGTACACATGCGGAGGGTAGACAGCACGCCCGGATTGTTCTTGAGCGTGGCGGCGTCAAGGTTGCGCAGGTCGTTGGTAGCGAGCAACGCAGCTTTAACATGCCCGCTGGTCTTGACGCGCGTCGCACGAAACGCTTCTGGCGCAAAGCGCATGAACCACTGGTTGAACTGGTCAACCGAAGCTGCGATGTCGGCCTTCCAGAGGTGCGGCTTATCCGCATTGATCCGTCTAAACATCATGATTCCATTTATTCTTCGGGACTGGAGATCGGGATTTCGTGGTTACCGGCGTGGGAGCTTGATGCTGAGTGGAGCCGAATCGCGAAACGGCTTCGGCACAGTCCGAACTCACCGCCCCCCCATGGCAAGTGTTGCGTTCTTGGAGACTTTACACCTCCACTTGGGAGAATTCCCGCCCGCCTGCGCTCACGCACCCTGCCCGGTTTTCCGATAGCGTACTTGCCCCACCCTACCGGAGTCTCGTGCGATCCATGGACCTCCAGCCGACCCTGCGCAATGATCTGGTTTGTCTTGAGCCGCTGCACCGCGATGATTTCGAGCGGCTGTATGCGGTCGCTAAGGACGCGAACATCTGGACCCAGCACCCGACGCCGACGCGCTATCAGCGCCCGGTGTTCGAGAATTACTTCGCGGGGGCGATCGGGTCCGGGGGCGCGTGCCGGTACAGGCCGTAAGCCACCAGGGCCAACGCGAACAGCGCGATTACCCGCGGACGCAGCAACTGCTGCCCGGTCCGTTGCAAGCCTTGAACGATATTGGACATATGACCCCCGAAGTCGCCTGCATTCCAATCGGCGGCCCACCGCAGTGGGACGTTCCCTTGTCGGCCTGGTGGTCGATCTCTGCTGAAAACCAACCGCTGCCAGGCGCGCCTTCAGAAGACACCCGGTTGCTGTCCGCCAGCGGCCGCAGACCTGTTTTGATTCTGCAAACTTGTGGCGGAATGCGTGCAGCGTTGAGTTGAGCGGTGGCGCAACCGACCGCTATCCGAGTGCGGGCGGTGAAGTGCCGGCGGCGCCAGGCCGGCTTTTGCACAAAGTGAGCCGGGTTCCTTGCAGAGCTGGCCAGGCGCAAAATCATTCAACCGTCGCTGACAGCACGTGCTTCGAACGTCATCGGCGTTTGACGCGTATCTTGTTTTCCGTGAGCACGACGAAGCACCCGCCCCAGTCGTCGATTTCAGCACCGATGGTGTCGATTGCTTCGACCAGTGCGTTGATCCCCGGGGCACGCAGGCGAACCAGCAATAGCCCGGGGTGCGCGCCGGGTTGGTACTGGCGGATATCGGAGAAATCCAGGTCCTGGGTGATGAGAAAACGACCCTCTGCGCCGGCCGCCTTCCAGATTTCGGCGTCGGGCCTGCCGCCCAGGTGTTCATCGGGAACGGTGTCGACATCGTGCCCGTGCCGTTCGAGGCGAACAACCAGGCGCAGCGGCAGGTTTTCGTCCAGCTTGATCTTCATGCCAGAAGTGGGGTGGGCGGCATGGGCAGATCTTCCTCGGCAGACAAGGCGGCGAAAGCGATGACGGCGCGCACGGCATCGCGGCTCAGGGTGGGAAAGTCGGCCAGGATGTTCTCGATGCTCTGACCTTCCGCCAGGCTGGCAAGGATGGTGCGTACCGTAATGCGGGTGCCGGTCACGACCGACTCGCCGCCGCAGATCGCAGGATCGCGCCTGATGTAGGGCTTGAAATCCAGGGTCATGGTTCTACTCCGTGCAAAACTCGATGGGTGGCAGATGCATCCTACCGACAAGTTTGTGGTCAGGGCGCTAGTCGGAGGCGTTGATCATCACCAAGCCGCCCGGTTCGCGCAAGCTGACCCGCCGTTCGGCGAGCTTAGGATCGTCAATTGCCCACCTCGAGATGGCCGTTGCGGGTGTCCTCTGCGATAAGTTCAAAGGCGCTCAGCCATGGCGCACGGGCGCGGATGAAGTCGTTTGCCGGCACAATGCGATTCGCCTGGCCTTTGGTCTGCCCATGGGTAATCTCCTGCTGGCGGTTATTCTTTTGGCTGCTCGCTGGTCAAGTGCTCCGCTATGCTGATCGCGCCACTGCCGGTGCGCCGCTTTTTCAGCCAAACCTGTGTCAGCCGCTCATGGACCTTCAACCCACCCTGCGTAATGATCTGGTGCTCCTGCAGCCGCTCTGCGGCGATGACTTCGAGCTTCTGTATGCGCTTGCCCAGGACCCGAACATCTGGACCCAGCACCCGACGCCGACGCGCTATCAGCGCCCGGTGTTCGAGAATTACTTCGCGGGGGCGATCGGGTCCGGGGGCGCGTTGCGCATCCAGCGCAGCGACGACCGTTCGCTGATCGGCTGCACGCGTTACTACGATCTCAATGTGGCGCAGAGCGAGGTGAAGATCGGCTACACCTTTCTGAATTGCGCCAGTTGGGGCCAAGGCCTGAATGCCGCGTGCAAGGCGCTGATGCTGGATCACGCCTTCCGCTTCGTCGCACGGGTGCGCTTTGAAGTGGGCCTGTGCAATCGACGTTCGCAGATCGCGATGACCCGGTTGGGCGCGCGCCGCCTGGGCGAATCCGAGCTGGCCTATCACGGCGAGGCCAGCCATGCCAACGTCGTGTTCGAGATCGCCAGATCCGATTGGATCGATTGATCCCGGGCGCGGCACTTGTGCGCGGCCCTTCAGGCGAGGCCGGCCCTGCACTGCCCTGTCCCGGGCGCCCAGACTTCCGGCAGCCCATGACTTCCGTCACTGGCTAGTGTTGTATTGCACCAGCACACTAAAGCCCCAACCGAAGGAGTGCGCCATGAAAGCCACCGCCAGTATTCTTTTGATCGCCGGATTGATCAGCACCGCTGGCCCGCTCCGGGCCGAAATCGCACTGGAACGCCGCGGCCAGCAGGTCGCTCTGGCGCCGGATCCAGCCGCGCAACTGCTCGATCTGGCCCGCCTGCTGCGCTCCAATGACCTGCATGGCCTGGTCCAGGCCAGCGTGCCGCCGCGCAATTATCAGGAGCTGCGTCTGGCCTACGAAATGCATCGGCTGGAGCCAAGCTCCGAGTCGGATCGCGCCCAATTTGCCGAGCACTTGGGCAAGTTGAGTGCGCTCGATGCGGTCGACCAGTTGATGGCCGAGATCGAGCCGAAACTGGCCGAAGCGCGGCCCAAGGCGCCGGCAGCGATCATGATGGGGCTGGGCGCGCTGCAGATCGCGCTGATGTCCGACGATAACGATCTGAGCCCGGAACAGCGCGAATCCCTGCAACACGCCCTGCCCGGTTTCCAGTCCTGGGTGACCCGTACCGATTTCCTGAGCTCGCAGTCGATGCGTCAGGCGCTGACCCTGGTCGCCGAAGCGGTGCGCGGCACCGGTATCCACGATCTCGACCAACTGAAGCAGATGTCTTTCGAACAGGCGATGGCCGAGGCCGAGCGGGTGTTGGCGGCCAGCAAGCAGGCGCTGCTGATCTACGGACTGGACCTGGACGCGATTGCCGATTCCCTGCGTGTGGAAGTGCTCGCGGTCGACGGCAGCAACGCGCGCGTGCGCACCACCATCACCTTGTTCAACGCGCCGATCTCCGCCGAGCACGACCTGGTGCTGCTCGATGGTCGCTGGTATGGCAAGAACGCGGTCAAACATTGGGCAGTCCACCACGAAAAGCACACCCAGCGCTGAGTTGGCGTGGCCTGGCGGTATCACCGACCGGGCACCGCAAGCAACGCGGTTTCCTGGTCGCACCGAAGCGGCGGGCCCGCTTCTGCGATCGCTGCAACTGGGGCGCGGTCCGGCGCGAATGATTCCAGCGCGGCCACTGGCTGGCCTGGCTGGATGATCGAGCGGCCGCGCAGCAGCGCAGGCTGCGCTCCGGCTTCACCCTGGCAAACCAGGGGGCTGCTGAAGCGAAGCAATCAACGGACAGGAAACGCTGCCGCTCTGCGCCCGACAGGCGCGCAGCAGCTGACCCAACACCGCTTCCATGCGCGCCAGATCGACCATTCGTGCGCGCACGTCCTGGAGCTTGTGTTCGGCCAGACGACTGGCCTTTACGCAGTGCGTGCCATCGTCCAAGGCCAGCAGTTCGGCGATTTCATCCAGGCAAAAGCCCAAACGCTGGGCCGATTTCACGAAGCGCAATCGCGTTACATCCGCCGCGCCATAGCGGCGTATGCTGCCGCTGGGCTTGTCCGGTTCCGGCAGCAGGCCCTTGCGCTGGTAGTAGCGGATGGTCTCCACATTGACCCCGGCCGAACGGGCGAAGGCGCCGATGGTCAGGGTTCTCGCACTGTGGTCCATGGCCCTTGACTCCGTACCTGACTACGGACCTAAGCTTAGCGGGTTCCTTCCACATTCCGGGACCATCCCATGAACGAAGTATCAGGCCGGCGCGGCGTTTGGCTCGCCGCCCGCATCAGCGAAAAGGCCGGCGCGCTCGGCGCCTTGCTGTCGGCCATGGGTTGCGCCATGTGCTTTCCCGCCATCGCCAGCCTGGGCGCGGCGCTGGGCCTGGGCTTCCTCAGCCAGTGGGAGTGGACCCTGATTGGCACCTGGCTACCCGCATTCGCCTGGCTGGCCCTGGTCATCAACGCGCTCGGCTGGCTCAGTCACCGCCAGTGGCAGCGCAGTCTGGCCGGCATGATTGGGCCGAGCATCCTGCTGCTGTCGCTCTATCCCTGGTTCCAATACGGCTGGAGCAGCTATGCCACTTACACCGGCATCGGCCTGATGCTGGCGGTGTCGATCTGGGATTTGATTTCCCCGGCCAGCCGTCGCTGTGGCCCGGATGGCTGCGAACTGCCAGCACAACCTGACTGACGGCCACGCCCTCGTCGAGCACGGAAAGGACCATCGAATGACCACCTTGAAGATCACCGGTTTGACCTGCGATTCCTGCGCGGCGCAGGTCAAGGCAGCCTTGGAGAAAGTGCCCGGCGTACGCTCGGCCGACGTGTGCTACGCCAAGGGCGCGGCGCAGATCGTGCTCGACCCGGGCACCGCGCCGGACACGCTGATTGCCGCCGTGGCCGGACTCGGCTACCAGGCGACGCTTGCCGAAACCCCATCCAGCGACCACCGCACCGACCAGGGC
>JBGSKT010000488.1:0-3134 GCA_041741075.1 Lysobacterales bacterium | reverse complement strand
CGTCGAAATGATGCATTTCCGCCAGCGGCGGGTGATGGCCCTTGGCCCAGGCCATCCACACCGTACCGACCGGCTTGTCCTTGTTGCCACCACCGGGGCCGGCGATGCCGGTGATCGCCACCGCGATATCGGCGCGCGAGCGCGACAGCGCGCCGCGCACCATCTCGATCACGGTCTGCTCGCTGACCGCGCCATGGGCCTCCAGTGTCACCCGCTGCACCCCCAACATGGATTCCTTGGCGTCGTAACTGTAGGCGACAAAAGCACAGTCGAACCAGGCCGAACTGCCCGGCACTTCGGTCGCCACCTTGGCCAGCCAGCCACCGGTACAGGACTCGGCACTGGCCAGCTTCATCCGACTGTCCATCAGCCGCTCGCCGAACGCGGCGGCAAGCTCGTGCAACTGCTGATCGCTGGGAATCGACATGGCGGAAGCGAACCAAATCAAGGGACGCAGAAGCTTAGCGGCAAATCCCGGTCGATGGTCGGCCGGGCGCCGCCGCGGCCGGAAAGCACGCCGTAAGTAGGGTGGATAAGCGCAGCGCATCCACCGCTTGGATCGTAGGCTGGCGGTGAGCATCGCGAACCCCAGCATCGGCCAGTGCGAGGCATCGACGCCGCGGTGAACTTTTCCGCCGTTGAAAGCCGCTACGCTTACCGCCAGCCTACGTTCCAACCCGGCCGACGAACGGACAACCACCTGATCGAGCTGGCGGTCGCCGGGCACGCCAGCCATATCGTCAGCCGTAGCCTGCGCGATCTGCGCCGGGGTGAACTGCAATTCCCGGAGATCCGCGCAGTCACACCCGAACAATTTCTGAAGGAAGCAAGATCATGAGTGCACTGACCATTCGCATGCCGGAAGAAAAATACCTGCGACTGAAGGCGCTGTCCCGGCGCCGCCGCACCAGCGTGAATCGGCTGATCGACGAAATGGCTACCCTGATGTTGGCCGAAGCCGACGCGGAAACGCATTTCCATCTGCGTGCGCAGCGCGGCCACGGCCAGCAGGAACGAGGCCTGGCACTGCTGGCCAAAGCCAAGCGCCCCCGGCCTGGGTTGGGGTAAACGCGGTGGTTTTCGACGCCAGAGCCAGATTGCTGAAGGCCAGAGCGCAAAACAGCAGCCACGCACCCGCCGTCATCTGCGCAATCCGCCAGCCGAGCCGCTCAGAATCGGCCTTGTTCACGGCGCCACCTGACCAGCGTCCAACCGCCCGGCGTCGGGCGGGTTTCGGCCACCGCCGACGAGCGGCAACAGCATCGACACCATCATGGCCAGCAGGACAATTTGTTGCAACGAAACACCTCTTTGCTTGATCGAGTGGCTCGTCCGCGTTTCGCTGGCTGACGCTGGACCTGATTCGGGGCCGTGTCGGCCATTGCCCGGCTTGGGCGCGATGGTCGCGCTACGCTTTGCCCATTCTACCCGGCTCAATCCGGCCGCCGTGTTGATTTTGCTGCGCCACGCACGGCCCGGCCCGATCCGCGCTATCGTTTCCGTCTCCGTTCAAGGCACCCTTACCGAACCATGGATACACCCTCCGAATCCGCGACCGCGACCGACCCGGGACGCCGCCGGCCCTGGTTCTGGCGCAGCCTGCTGGGCCTGCTGGCCGCGCTCGGTCTGTTGCTGCTGGGGCTGATGGCCTGGTGGGATCAGGAGCCGCATAGCCGCGAGCTGCCCGCCTTCACCAGCAGCACCGAAGACGACGCGCCCAGCCCGGTCGGGGCCGCCACCACCGGTGCCCTGATCGCGGTGGCAGAAACCCTGCTCGACAAGCGCGGCGGCTATCTGTCGAATGATGTGCTGCCGCCGGGCATACTGATGGACAACCTACCGAACTGGGAATTCGGCGCGCTCACCCAGTGCCGTGATCTGGCGCGGGCGCTGCGCAACGAATTCTCGCGTTCGCAGACGCAGTCGCTGGAAGACCCGGATCTGGCCGAGGCCGACCCGCTGTTTTCGTTCAGCAATGACCGCTTCATCCTGCCCTCGACCGAGAGCCAGTACCGCAAGGCGATCGGCCATGTCGAAGACTATCGACAGCGCCTGCTCGATCCGGCCGACCCGGGCTCGCAGTTCTACGCCCGCGCCGATAATCTGGCCGCCTATCTTGCGGTGGTGGAAACCCGCCTGGGCGGGCTGTCGCAGCGGCTGTCGGCCAGCGTCGTGCGCAGCCGCTTGAATACCGATCTGGCCAATGACGGCCAGGCCCGCCAATCGACCCCGGCCGGCCGCGAGCGATCGGTGCAGACCGGCTGGACCCGGATCGACGATGTGTTCTACGAGGCGCGCGGTTCGAGCTTTGCGCTGGCCGCCTTCCTGCGCGCGATCGACCAGGATTTCGCCCGCGTGCTCGACGACAAGAATGCCCGGGTCAGTTTGCAGCAGGTGATCCGCGAACTGGAAGAAGCCCAGGCGCCGATCCGCAGTCCGATCATTCTGAATGGCTCGCCGTTCGGTTTCTTCAGCAATCATTCGCTGGTCCTGGCCAATTATCTGTCGCGCGCCAATGCCGCCCTGATCGACCTGCGCAAGTTGCTTGAACGTGGTTGAAGCGGCGCGCGGCGCGCATTTCGGAACCGGTAATTTCACCAATGGAGCACTTCGATGGACCTGCACAGCAAGCAACAGTTTTTCGTCGGCTGGGGCACCTTGTCCCTGATCAATGCCGGGCTCGCCCAGACCAAACACCGCAGCGGCCTCGGCTGGTGGCTTGGCTCCCTGCTGCTCGGCCCGCTGGCCACCCTGCTGATCGTGGCGCTGCCGGCCTTGCCGCGATCTTTCCGTTGAACTGGGGACCGGCCCGGGGCGGTGCAGATCGGTCCGGCATGGACGACGCAAGCATTGCCGCCGGGCTGGGGATGTCGGCTTCACCGCTGCGCGGCTTGAGCCGACCTACGGCTACGGTTGGCGCGGCGCTTGGGCGCTTTTGCTGACGGCGCACGCCGGGGTTTGCCGGCTCGACGCAAATTGCGCATGATCGGGCATTGCGCCGGCACCGCCCCGCCCGGATCGATCGAGTGTGATGTCTACTGAACCGTCCAGCCCTGCCGCCGCACCCCGGCCCTACGTGGTGCTGAAGTTCGGCGGCACCAGTGTCGCCAGCGCCGAGCGCTGGCGCCAGATCG
>JBGSKT010000487.1:0-2306 GCA_041741075.1 Lysobacterales bacterium | reverse complement strand
CTGGTCGGTGCCGCGATGGCGTCGGAGACCACCGCCGCGGCAACCGGCGCGGTCGGCGTGGTGCGCCGCGATCCGATGGCGATGAAGCCGTTCTGCGGCTACCACTTCGGCGACTACTTCGCGCACTGGCTGAGCTTCGACCGGC
Source organism: Lysobacterales bacterium (assembly GCA_041741075.1). Classification (GTDB taxonomy): domain Bacteria; phylum Pseudomonadota; class Gammaproteobacteria; order Xanthomonadales; family Ahniellaceae; genus 0-14-3-00-62-12. The sequence continues at coordinate 2,161 of JBGSKT010000487.1, read as the reverse complement.
CGGGCGCCAAGCTGCCGAAGATATTCCACGTCAACTGGTTCCGCAAGGGGGCCGACGGCAAGTTTCTGTGGCCCGGCTTCGGCGACAACCTGCGTGTGCTGGAATGGATGCTGGCGCGCATCGACGGACGCGTCGGCGCAGTCGCCACCGCGATCGGAAACCTGCCGGAAGCCGAAGGCATCAACCTCGATGGACTGGAACTGCCGGCGAGCGCTGTGGCGCAACTGCTGCACATCGACCCGGCCGCCTGGCAGACCGAATTAGAGGCGATCGGTGCTTACTTCGCGCAATTTGGCGACCGCCTGCCCGCCGCGCTCGCAGCCGAACAACAACGCATCCTCGACGCACTGCGCGCCGGCCCGATGTAGGGCGGATAAGCGCAGCGCATCCGCCGAACGGATGATCGCGGGCCGGGGTGTGGTGGATGCGGGGCGGGATTGTGGGAGCGACGGAACGTCGCGACTGGGTGATCGAAGCCCGAGTCGCGACGTGCCGTCGCTCCCACCACCGCGCGGCCCTGGGTAGGAGCGACGCTCGCGTCGCGACCGGGCTATCGAAGCGACCGTCGCGACGCAGGCGTCGCTCCTGCGACAGCGCGGCCATCGAAGTCGTGGATCATGGTGGCTGCGGATGATGGATGCGCTGCGGTGTGGCTCAGGCCGGTTTGGCGTGACGAATTTCGAAGCAGTGGTGGATTTTCGGGTCGCGGGCGAAGTCGAAGGGGATGGTGTCCGGGCTGATGTCGCGGATGGCGAGTGCCGGCAGGGCTTCGGCGTTGATCTTGAAGCGGCGGAAGTTGTTCGAGAACAGGATCAGGCCATCCGCTGCCAGTCGCGCGGCGCAGGCATTGAGCAGCCGGACATGGTCGCGCTGCACGTCGAAATCCGCGGCGCTCTTGGAATTGGAGAAGGTCGGCGGATCGACATAGATCAGATCGTATTCGCCGTGGTCGGCCTCGATGAAGCGCATCGCGTCGCCCTGCACCAGTCGGTGTCTGGGCGCGGCCAGCGCATTTTCGACCAGGTTGGCCTCGGCCCAGTCCAGGTAGGTGTGGCTGAGATCGACGCTGACCGTGCCGGCGGCGCCACCGGCGGCGGCGTACACGGTGACCGCGCCGGTGTAGCAGAACAGGTTCAGAAAGCGCAGTCCGTGCACGCTTTTGCGCACCCGTTCGCGCAGCGGCCGGTGGTCGAGGAACAGGCCGGTGTCCAGATAATCGGTCAGATTGACGCGAAAGCGCAGGCCGCCTTCGCCGACCCAGAAGAACTGCCCCTGCTGGTCCTGGCGCTGATACTGCTCGAGACGCTGGCGCTTGTGCCGGGTCTTCTCGGTGATCTGCTCGCGCGGCAGTTCGAATGCCTCGGCGGCGACCCGGATGATTTCGTTGAAGCGGCGTCGGGCCAGCGCTTCGGGCACGTCCTTGGGCGCGGCGTATTCCTGGATATGCAGATGATTTTCGTAGACGTCGATGGCGGCGGCGTAGTCCGGCAGGTCGGCGTCGTAGGCGCGGTAACAGCTGATTCCGGCCCGCTGCAATCGGGGTTTGAGCAGGCGCAGATTCTTCTTCAGGCGGTTGGCCAGACCGAGCGCGGCCTCGGATAGCGGGCGTTCGCTTGCAAACTCTGCATAGACGGATTTTTCAGTGCCGGGCTCGAAGCGGTACAGGCGGCATTCGATGGCACCGTTCATGAAGGCGTGGTGGCGGCTGGCACGCAGGCCGGTGGCGCGGGCCAGCTCCGGGGCACTGGTGATCAGCGCCGCCTGCCAGCCGGCAAAGCCGTCGCGCAAGGCCTGACCAAATTGCTGGTAGCTGGGCGCGAGTTCGGTGGCTTCGCCCATGCGTTCGCCGTAGGGCGGGTTGGTGATCACCAATCCGTTGGCGAATCCCGTGGGCGGGCGCAACTCGGCGACCGGCTGGGTGTGGAATTCGATCCAGGCGCCGACCCCGGCGGCCTCGGCATTGGTCCGGGCGTAGTCGATGATCGCGGCGTCGCTGTCGCTGCCGAAGCAGCGCGGCCGCTCGCACGTATTGCCGGCGGCGGCGCGGGCGTCTGCTTCCTCGCGCAACTGCCGCCAGATCGTGGCGTCGAAACCGCGCCAGCCGAGAAAGCCGAAATAATTGCGCAGGCGTCCGGGGGCCAGGTCGGCGGCGATCCAGGCG
>JBGSKT010000486.1:0-3665 GCA_041741075.1 Lysobacterales bacterium | reverse complement strand
CGATTGGTGGGTGTGGGCGTATTGCTTGATGGACAACCACTACCACTTGCTGATCGAGACGCGCAAAGGCGGGCTCAGCCGTGGCATGCGCGAGTTGAACGGGGTGTACACGCAGCGGTTCAACCGCCGCCACCAGCGCGTGGGCCATGTGTTGCAGGGCCGCTTCAAGGCGGTGTTGGTGGACAAGGATGCCTATCTGCTCGAACTGCTGCGTTACGTCGTGCTGAACCCGGTGCGGGCCGGGATGGTGTCGAGCGCGGGCGAGTGGCCGTGGAGCAGTTATCGGGGTGTGATGGGCAAGGCGGCGGTGTCATCGGCGCTGCCGGTCGATGCGGTGTTGGCCCTGTTCTCGACCGATCGCGGCGTGGCGCGGCGGGCGTTTTCGCGTTTTGTCGCGCAAGGCGTCGATGCCGACGATCCGACCGAACAGGTGACCAACCAGGTGTTCCTTGGTAGCGAAGCCTTCGTCGAGAAATCCATCGCCAGAGCCGGCAAGGCCGGAACCGAAGTGCCGAAGCGGCAACGCCGGCCACGCAGCCTGGCCAGGATCGCGGCCGACGCCCGCGACCGCGACGACGCCATTCGCGCCGCGTACCAGTCCGGGATCTTCACGCTCAAGGAGATCGGTGGTCATTTCGGACTGCACTACGCGACGGTGAGTCGGTTGGCGAGAAAGTAGGGCATGTTGCAATACAAGACCTGACCCCAGCCATGACCGGGCATGTTGCAATACAAGACCTGACCCCAGCCATGACCCCAGCCATGCTTGCTCGACAACTTGGTGGTTTCCATCGGCGCGCCATTCGGGTGGGAGGACGCAGGTAAGACGTAGGTAAGGCTAGGACGGGGGATGAGCCTGTCAAATGGGCGTTGACTCTGCCCGTGTGGTAGGTACGATAACCACCACGGACAGCGCCACATTGGTCAAGCAACTGGAGAAGGATGGCTGGGTGCTTCGTGGCGGCAAGGGCAGCCACAAGGTGTACAGCCACCCCACCAAGCCGGGCCACATCAGCGTCCCGCACCCGAAGAAAGACCTCGGTACCGGCCTCGTCCACATGCTGCTCAAGCAAGCCGGGCTGAAGTGAGGAGAGCGCAATGAAGTTTCTGATCGCCATCGAAAAGGGTACCGACCACAGCGCATTCGGCGTCATCGTCCCGGATCTACCGGGCTGCTTTTCCGCCGGCGACACTCTGGAGGAAGCCTTCACCAACGCCGTCGAGGCGATCGACGGCCACGCCGAGATCGTGATCGCGGACGGCGCCGGCATCCCCGCGCCGGCCGACCCCGCCGTACACATGGCGGACCCGGACTACACGGGTATGGCGTGGGGATATGTCGACGTGGCGATCGAGCGCTACCTTGGCCCGGCGCAGAAGATCAACATCACCGTACCGGCGTTTGCCCTGCGCCGCATCGACGAATACGCCCGCCGCCACGGCTTGAGCCGCTCGGGCTTCCTGGTCGAGGCGGCGAACCGGGTCATCGCTGCGGGCGATGCGCCGATTCAAGCCAAAGTTTGAAGCGCAAGCGGCCGCAATCGACTTTCTTGCAGCACACCGCACGTAGGTGTATAAACACCTAAGCACGCAAGTGCAGGAGCAACCATGAATGCTGTTCGCTGGAACATAGCGGTGTCGCCGGAGGTGGATCAGTCCGTGCGCATGTTCATCGCCGCGCAGGGCGGCGGCCGTAAGGGCGATTTGTCGCGATTCATTGAAGAAGCCGTGCGCGCTTATCTTCTGGAGCGGGCCGTCGATCAAGCCAAGACCACCGCTGCCGGCATGAGCGAGGCCGAACTGACCGACCTCATCGACGAGGCGGTGCAGTGGGCGCGCGCGCACTGATGCGGGTTGTCCTGGACACCAATGTACTGCTGGGTGCGCTGATTTCACCGCACGGTCCGCCCGACGCGATCTACCGCGCTTGGCGCGCGGCACGCTTCGATTTGGTGACATCGAGAACGCAGCTCGACGAACTGCGGCGGGTAAGCCGCTACCCGAAGCTCAAGACCATCCTGCCGGCGCACCGAATCGGCACGATGGTCAACAACATGCACCGGGCCATCGTACTGGATGCCCTGCCACCTCTGCCGGAAGGCGTCGAGGCGAAAGATCCGAACGATGCTTTCCTGCTGGCGATGGCCCTGGCAGCCGAAGCCGATTACCTGGTGACCGGCGATCGTCGTGCCGGGTTGCTGCAACGTGGCGGCATCGGTCGCACGCGCATCGTCACCCCGGCCACCTTCAGCGTCGAGGCGCTTTGAATACGGGGTGAGACCGGGAAAGGCGCTATCTGGTCGCTGATTTTTCCTATAGGAATTTGGCTCAGGGCAGCGTAGGATCAATCCCAACCAGACAGTGCAAGACCCCTGGTACGGAGCCTGAATCCAGGGTTGAAGGAGCGGCGGACTTATACTGCAAGCCATGAACTATGACTGGGATACTGCCAAAGCCGCAAACAACGTCAAGAAGCACGGCGTTCCATTTGAGGAGGCCGGTTCGGTGTTCGGCGACCCATTGGCCTACACATTTCCCAACCCAGACCATTCGCAGGGTGAGGAGCGGCTTCTGACCTTTGGCTTGTCCATCAATCAACGCATCCGCGTCGTGTCGCACATCGAGCATGAGCAAGGCATCCGCATCATCAGCGCAAGAGAGGCAACGGCACATGAGCGTAAAACCTACCAAGAGGACTGAATATACCGAACCCGACACGATGCGCGCCGAGTATCGGCGGGAGGCGTTGGGTGAAGGCGTCCGTGGCAAGTATTACAAGCAACACGCACGAGGCACCAACCTCGTTTTGTTGCAACCCGAGATCGCAAAGGTTTTCTCCACTCCGGCGGCGGTCAACGAGGCATTGCGTGGTCTCATTGAAGTCGCGCAACGGGCGACGCACCCCTGACAATTCCCGCGGGATCAGGGGGTCCGTCTCGGGGTCAGGGACCACGGGTTGCCTTTGGCCCGTGTCGCTGCACTGGTAGCTTGCGCACCGTGCGCGTGCCCAGGCCATTGTCCGAGGCTGCCGGGAGGGTGGCCGCACGCATTCGGCCATGGACAAACCCGTCAGGCTGTCGGTATCGCGAATCAGCCGGTTGCTCGCTTGTGACTGCCAAGCGGCTGGCTGACGATTGGCGATGCGCGGACGCGCTGATCTGGATCAAGCACGGCGACTGGTACGGCTGCTAATCTTGTCGGGTCGTCCGGGAGATCGATCGTGGAAGCCAGCACCAGCGAACGTCGTCGCGAGCGCCATGCGTTCCTGTTCCTGACCGTGCTTCTGGCCCCGATCCTGGCGGTCGCTGTGGTCGCCGGCTGGGGCTTTGCGGTGTGGGTGTTCCAGATGATCGCCGGGCCACCCGGGGCGGGGCCATGAGTTGGCATATCGCCAGCCTGGTCGTGCGCTGCCGGCCGGAACAGGCCGAAGCCCTGCGCCAGCGGCTCGACGATTCGAGCGAGTTCAGTGTGCGCGGCGCCGAACAGGGCCGGCTGGTGGTGCTGGTCGAGGGCGAAAACGAATACCAACTGGCCGATCGGCTGGCCGAGCTGCGCGCGCTGCCGGGCGTGCTGGCGGCCGATCTGGTCCACCACGAAATCGATAGCGACGAGGTAGCCGATGCCGCAGTCACGCCGTGAGTTCATTCGTGCCAGCGCCGCCGCGG
>JBGSKT010000485.1:0-7996 GCA_041741075.1 Lysobacterales bacterium | reverse complement strand
ACCCAGGCGTTGCCGGCGCGGGCCCGGCTCATCGCCGCCCCCGTGCCGCCAGGCGGGCCTGCAGGGAATTGATCAGCAGCAACAGTGCGAACGAGGCCAGCAGCATCACCAGGGCCAGCGCGGTGGCGCCGGCGTAATCGTATTGTTCGAGCTGGGTGACGATCAGCAGCGGGGTGATCTCGGACACCATCGGCATGTTGCCGGCGATGAAGATCACCGAGCCGTACTCCCCCACGCCGCGCGCGAAGGCCAGGGCAAAGCCGGTGATCAGCGCCGGCAGCACGGTCGGCAGGGTCACCCGCAGAAAGGCCTGCGCCGGCGAGGCGCCCAGACTGAGTGCGGCTTCCTCGACATCGTGTTCGACTTCCTGCAGAACCGGCTGCACCGTGCGCACCACGAACGGCAGGCCGACGAACACCAGCGCCACCACGATGCCGAGCGGGGTAAAGGCGACCTGGATGCCGTGTGGCACCAGCCACTGGCCGAGCCAGCCATTCGGTGCATACAGGGCGCTGAGCGCGATGCCGGCGACCGCGGTCGGCAGGGCGATCGGCAGGTCGACCAGGGCATCCACCAATTTGCGCCCGGCGAACTGGTAGCGGGTCAGCACCCAGGCCAGCAACAGGCCGATCAGCACATTGACCCCGGCGGCGATCAGGGCGGCGCCGAAACTGATCTTCAGCGAAGCCAGCGCCCGCGCCGAGCCGATCTTGTGCAGAAACTCGGCCGGGCTCAGTTCGGCGGTACGCAGCACCATCATCGCGAGCGGGATCAGCACGATCAGGCTCAGATACAGCAGGGTATAGCCCAGGCTGATGCCGAACCCTGGCAGGGGTCCGGCAACGCGCCAGGGCAGGCGGCGTAGTGGTGGCTTTGAAACGGCGGCGCTCATATGCGCACAGTGCCACGGATCGTTGGTAAATTCACTCCACGCCGATCCCGTCAGCGCCGCCGTCGGCGAACTGGGCCGTCGTCATTTCAGATAGATCTGATCGAAGGTTCCGCCGTCGGCGAAGTGGGTCTTCTGTGCGGCTTGCCAGCCACCGAATTCGGTATCAACGGTGACCATGTGCAGCTGCGGAAAGCGCTGCCGATAGCGTGCCATGACCTCGGCATTGCGCGGCCGGTAGAAATTCTGCGCGATGATCTCCTGCGCTTCCGGGCTATAGAGATAGCGCAGATAGGCTTCGGCGACCGCGCGCGTGCCGCGCCGGGTGACAATTTTATCGACCACGGTCAGCGGCGGCTCGGCCAGAATGCTGAGCGATGGCAGAACGATCTCGAAGCCATCGGCGCCAAACTTCTGCCGCGCCAGCAGGGCTTCGTTCTCCCAGGCCAGCAGCACATCGCCGATGCCGCGTTCGATAAAGGTGGTGGTGGCGCCGCGGGCGCCGGAATCGAGCACGCTCACATTCCGGTACAGGGCCCGCACATAGTCCTGCGCCGCGGCCTCGCCACCGCCGGGCCCACGCCGGCCATAGGCCCAGGCGGCCAGATAATTCCAGCGGGCGCCGCCCGAAGTTTTTGGATTGGGCGTAACCACGCCGACGCCGGACTTGACCAGATCGCCCCAGTCGTGGATGCCCTTGGGGTTGCCCTTGCGGACCAGCAACACGATGGTCGAGGTGTACGGAGCGCTGTTGTCGGGCAAACGGCTCTGCCAGTCGGCCGGGATCAACTTGGCGACGCTGGCCAGGGCGTCGATGTCGAAAGCCAGTGCCAGGGTGACCACGTCGGCTTCCAATCCTTCAATCACCGCCCGCGCCTGCTTGCCGGAACCGCCGTGGGACTGGTTGATGACCACGTCGACGCCATGTTCCGCTTTGTACAAGGCGGCAAACCCCGGGTTGATCTGCTCGTACAGCTCGCGGGTCGGATCGTAGGACACGTTCAGCAGCTCGAGCTTTTCGGCCCCGACCGCGGCGGTGCCGAGCAGCATGAGCAGCGCCAGACCGACGCCGGGGAAGCTCCGAGCGCGGTGGCGACCGGCATGGCGGCGGTAACAATCGGTGTTGACCAAAACATTCTCCCCGCGGAGTTCCGGCACGATGGCCGATAGATGCTACAACCACGATTGCGCGGAGCGATCGGCCAGTCCTGGCGATCTGCCCGGGCGACCGGCGCATCGACGCGGCCATCTGCTGCGCGACGCCTGACAACTAACGGTAAATCTCGCGCCGATTGCCAACCTGTACCACGAGCACGCGCAATGCGCCGTCCTGAATGTCGCAAATCACCCGATAGTCTCCCACCCGGTACCGCCAAAAACCGCCAAGCGGGCCGGTCAATGCCTTCCCCGCGCTGCGTGGGTTCTCAAGTCCGGCGATGCGCTCGTCCATGAAGTCAACGATGCGCCGCGCGGTCTGCTTGTCGAGCTTGCGTAGCTGTCCTCTGGCCGTATCTGCGTAATCAATCGTCCAGGCCAAGGTCGGTCCTCACGTCAGCAGCGGAATGCACCCGTTCCTGCCCCTTGCGGACACGTTCCAGCACGTCAGCGGCAAGGTAGTAGTCCTCCATTTCCTCGATGCCCTGTTCGATGATTTCGCGCAGGTAGTACGCTTTGGTGCGCCCGGTACGGGATGCGAGGTAGTCAAGCCTTTGCTCGGTTGCGGGAGGGAGGCGAATCGAAGTAGCCATGTCAGAATCTCCCTGGTGGGTACACGAATTCACTGTATCGCAAGGGCGCTATCTTGACTACCCGGATCCGGCGCAGCGGTCCCGTCGCGCATCCCCATTGCCGACCTCTCGCACCAGCGAGATTGAGATTCGGCGCCAAAGCAGGAACGCGGTAAACTACACTGATGAGCGAGAACGTGGAAAACCTGATCCTGGAGCTGCTGCGCGGCTTGCGCAACGACGTGCAGGCGTTGCGCGACGAAATGCGCAACGGCTTCGCCGAGCTGCGCACCCGCATGGGCCACCTGGAGACCGAGCTCGGCCATGTCCATAGCGTCATCGCCGAACAGTCCGTTCGGCTCGACCGGCTGGTCGGTCGTCTGGAACGCATCGAGACCCGGCTCGACCTGGTCACGCCCTAGTCGCAGGTCAGCAGCGTAGACAATATGGTCGCTTGGCAGGCTGAAGTGGCCTGCCCGCGTTGGTATCGTGGATTACCCTCAAGGAGTGCAGAGCCACCCGCCACCGAAGCCGGGCCGGATCGCTGCACCAGGGACGGTTCGCGCATGAACCCGTCGCCTGTGGAGTGGATCACCACGTTTCGACTTCGCCGCTACGCGGCTACGCTCAACGCGAACGGGTGAGTCGCAGTTGCCTGATCCGGTTCGCCCTGTTGCTGCCGGTAGATAGGCTTTGTTGCGCCGCCTTGGGGTGGCGTATCAACGCCCGACTCGATCGGCTTACTAGAGAAGTGGGTGTCGGGTGCTTCTGCCGGCGGCAAGGTGACGAAGATGCGGATCACCAAGAACGGGGAATCCCGGAAACGGGGAATCCCGGAGGAATCCCGGACACCCACTTTTCCGCCATCGGCGGGGAACCACGGACGGGGAACCCCGGACACCCACTTTCCGGAACAGCAAGAACCCCGCAAAACCCCAGACAGAACCCCAGACACTCACTTTTTCGCCATCGCCATCGGCGACCCAATACTGATCCCGATCACGCCCGCAGGCACTCGGAAGGCCCACGGAAACGGGGCTGGATCTTGGATGCGCGGTGGCTTTGGCGCCCGCAGCACAAATGCAGGCTGCGGTCGTCCTGCCTGGCGGGCATCGACCTGACTTCATTGGCTGGATCGGGCAATTCGGCAGTTTGGTCAGGCTTTGGCGATGGCCAAGGCCCGCGCCGTGGTGATTCCCTGCAACCACTGTTGCCCCATCGACCTGGCTTTCTCAATCAGGGTTTCAACACTGCCGATGGCGCGATGGAAGTCCGATCCCACTGCCAATACCTGGCGCGTCCACTGTGCGTCGCTGGGACCGAATCGGGCCAACACTTTCGGCGCGGGCCCGCTGATGGTGCCGCTTTTGTTGGCACGATTTTCCCGACCGGTCCAATCGAGCAACTGCAGGTACTCGGCTTGATTCATGCCGAGCACGCCGATGCCTCGAATGCCGGTAACAGGCGACAAGGCCGCCTTGGATTTCTCCGGTGCTTTCTGAATCTCGACGATGCGTCGATGGGCGCTGGTGTGGATCGAGTCTTCCAAGGTGTTGCAGATCTTGGCGCGCACCGGATTGAGATCCACGTAAGCCATCGCCGCGAGCACGGCGCGATCATCAAGCAAGGCCTGACACTTGAATCTGCCTTCCCAGAATCGCCCGCTGCAGTGGTCTTCCTGATTGGCGCGACGGGCGATCGGCTCGGTCAAACAGCGCATCAGCCAGGACAAGTCGGATAGCCGCGCACGCAGCACGGCAATGCGGTCCGGATTGCCGAGCAGCGCCTGCACGCGCAAGGCCCGCGCCGCATCGCTCGCGTCCGCGCGCGGAAACAGCCGAATCCAGCGCTCGGCCACTTCCTGATCGGGCCAATTCGTCGCAATGTCCGGCAACATATGCACGACCACATGCAGATGATTGCTCATCACCGCATAGCCCCACACCGCGACTGCGAACAAACCCGCCAGCGCATGCAATCGATCCTCCACCCACTGCCGACGATGCTCAAATGAACGCTCGGACCAGCGATCCACCCCGCACAAAAACGCACGGCGCACGCAACGCGAAACGCAGTGATAAGTACCGGGCGATCCGGGTGGAACGAGTTGGCTGCGGGGATAAGTCATGACCGACAGCTTGCCAATACCCTGCTGCCGGGTCCCTCGGACAACGGCGCGAGTTTGGCTAGGATTTTTCTGAAAAGTGGGTGTCCGGGTCTCCGCGCCTCCGGGTCTCCGCGAGGATTTTTCTGAAAAGTGGGTGTCCGGGTCTCCGGGGTCTCCGCCACTGAAAAGTGGGTGTCCGGGTCTCCTCACTGAAAAGTGGGTGTCCGGGTCTCCCTCCGGGTCTCCGTCCCGCGGAAAAGTGGGTGTCCGAGTCTCCGCCGAAAAGTGGGTGTCCGAGTCTCCGCGAGTCTCCGTCCGAGTCTCCGCCACTGCACGGTGCCGTTCTTGCTGATGGTGCGGTGGTGCTGGGGGCTGAGTACGCGATCGATCTCTGTGGGTGAGCGGGTGTTGGGACGGTGCGCATCCTCGGCATGGGCGGGCGCAATGGCAAAGCGGGCGTTGTGTTTGGGCAGGTGGTTTTCAAGCACCTGATTGGCCTGTTCCAGGGTGCGCGCATCGGCCAGTCGCAGGGCCTTGACCAGACGGTCCTGAAAGGTCTGATGCACCCGTTCGACGCGGCCTTTGGCTTGTGGCGACAGGGCGCAGATCAGCTCGATGTCCAGCGCCTTCAAGGCCCGCTCGAACTGGGTTTCTGCGGCTTCCGCAGAATCCTTGTTGACCCGGAAGATGCTGTGTCGGTCGCTGTAATAAGCCAGCGGCTTGCCGTGTGCGGTCACCTGCGCCAACACCCCGGCAAAGTACGCTGCGGTGGTCTCTACTGGTACCAGGCGCGCGTAAACCACGTAAGAACTGGCATCGTCGATGAACACGATCAGCGTGCAACGTGGACCCCGGTCCTCCAGCCAGGCATGCGGTGAACCATCGATCTGGGTCAACTCCCCGAATCGCGGCCGCCGTGCGCGCGGCGGGTGCACGGCACGACGCTGCTTCCGATCCGCTTGCCACAGCCCCTCGGCAATGCACCATAGCCGTAGCGTCTCTGCCGCCAGTTGGATGCCGTGCTCGTCCAGCAAATACTCCGCGCACAAGGTCGGCCCAAAGCCCACGTATCGCGTCCGTACCAGCTCCAACACCTGCGAGCGCAGTGCTCCCGGCAAGCGACGATTGCTCGGGCGACCCCGTCGCTTCGAACGCAACCCCGCCGCACCTTCCTGCCGAAACGCGCTCGTCAAGCGCTTCACCTGCCGCGGCGAAACCCCCAACAACTCCGCCACCCGGGCACGCCGCATGGTCCCCGCCGCAAACTGCGACAACACCTCCACCCGCTGCAACTCCCGCTCGCTCAACCCAAGCTCCTTCACCATGTCATGTCCTCATCCAAAGGGGGACATCTCTAACTGGCTAAGGGGGGACATTACTAATTGGGCTCTACACACTGCATCCGCGTCTGGCGTCGGAACCGGGCAATGTCTACACTGGCGGGATCGCCCGGGCCATCGGCTGGCATTGGGCGCTTTCCGGCCACTGGACCAAAGCAGTGAAACCCATGATTGCGAGCCCGCGTTTGATCACCGCCGAGCCATTGGCGCCGGTTGCGCCGGCCTGGGCGCGGATGACTGCGGCCTATGCGCTGGACGAAGACGCCGCGCTGGCGCCGCTGTTGGTTGGCGCGAGTTTCACGCCGGAGCAGAATCAGGCGGTGCTCGCCCACGCCGCCGATCTGGTGGCCAAGGTGCGCGCCAAGGCGCGGAAGCAGAGCGTGATCGAGAGTTTCATGCGCGAGTACGACCTGTCCTCGGAAGAGGGCGTGTTGCTGATGTGCGTGGCCGAGGCCCTGCTGCGCATTCCCGACAACGAGACGATCGACCTTTTGATTCGCGACAAGCTCGGCGACGCCGCTTGGGAGGCGCATCTGGGCAAGAGCCGTTCCTTGTTCGTCAACGCCGGCACCTGGGGCCTGATGCTGACCGGCAAGCTGGTTACGCTCGCCGAGGAGACCCAGCGCAATGTGCGCGGCGCGCTGAAGCGCATGGTGGCGCGCAGTGGCGAGCCGGTGGTCCGGCTGGCGGTGCGTGCGGCGATGCGGATCATGGGCCACCAGTTCGTGATGGGGCGCAATATCGACGAGGCGCTGGACGCCGCCGATGACCGCGACAACCACGGCTACCGGCATTCGTTCGATATGCTCGGCGAGGCGGCGCTGACCGCGGCCGATGGCGAACGCTATTTCCGCTCCTACCAGGCGGCGATCGAGCGCATCGGCGCGCGCGGCCCGTTCGCCAATGTGTTCGATGCCCCCTCGATCTCGGTCAAGCTGTCGGCCCTGCATCCGCGCTACGAATTTGCCAAGCGCACCCGGGTGCTGGCCGAGCTGGTGCCGAAGGTGCGGATGCTGGCCGAACAGGCGCGCTCACACGGCATTGCCCTGACCGTCGACGCCGAGGAAGCCGACCGTCTACAACTGTCGCTGGTGCTGTTCGAAACTGTGCTGGCCGCGCCGACGCTGGCCGGATGGGATGGCTTCGGGCTGGCGGTGCAGTCCTATCTGAAACGCGCGCCGATGGTGATCGACTGGCTGGCCGAGACGGCGCGCCGGGAGCAGCGGCGGATCTGCGTGCGCCTGGTCAAGGGCGCCTATTGGGACGCCGAGATCAAGCGCGCCCAGGTCGATGGCCACGCCGGCTTTCCGGTGTTTACCCGCAAACCCAATACCGATGTGAGTTACCTGGGCTGTGCGCGGCAGATGTTCGACTACAGCGATTGCCTCTATCCGCAGTTCGCCAGCCACAACGCGCATACCATCGCCGCGGTGGCGCAGATGGCGGGCGGTCGGCCGTACGAGTTCCAGCGTCTGCACGGCATGGGCGCCGATCTGTATGCCGAAGTGATCGGGCCGGCGCAGCTTAATGTGCCGTGCCGGGTGTACGCGCCGGTCGGATCGCACGAGGACCTGCTGCCGTATCTGGTCCGGCGCCTGCTGGAAAACGGCGCCAATACCAGTTTCGTCAATCGCATCGTCGACGAATCCCAGGACATCGCCGAGATCGTGCGCGATCCGGCCGCCGTGGTCGCCGCCTTCGCTGTTAAATCGCACCCGCGCATTCCGCTGCCGGTGCACCTGTTTGGACCCGACCGGATCAATTCCATGGGCATCAATCTCGCCAACGAAAATGAACTCAACGCCTTCGCCGAACGAGTCAACGCCGCGCTGCGGCCGTGGACTGCCGCGCCGCTGATTCCGGGTTACCAATCGGCCGCCGCGGCGATCGTGGTGACCGATCCGAGCGACCGTCGCCGCCGGGTCGGCGAGTG
>JBGSKT010000484.1:0-4085 GCA_041741075.1 Lysobacterales bacterium | reverse complement strand
CGAGGCCGAGGCCGAGGCCGAGGCCGGATCGCGCGCGAACGGCGCAGCCGGCCGCTTAGCGGCGGCGTCCCAGCGAAGGTCAGGGCGACAGTGCTCCATCTTCCGCTTTCTGTCTTCTGTCTTCTGTCTTCTGTCTTCTGTCTTCTGTCTTCTGTCTTCTGTCGTCTGAACTGGAGGCCGGGACCGGAATCGAACCGACGTACGCGGCTTTGCAGGCCGCTGCATGACCACTCTGCCACCCGGCCGGATGACGATTCAGGCGCAGGCTCGCCGAAAACGCTGCGGCAAACCTTGCCCTTTAAACAACAAAACCCCGGAAGCCCGAGGTTTCGCTAGAAAATTGGAGCGGGAAACGAGACTCGAACTCGCGACCCCGACCTTGGCAAGGTCGTGCTCTACCAACTGAGCTATTCCCGCTTGTAGCCTGCCATTGTAGCGGGCGGCTTTTTTCTGTCAATACGCACTCGGCATCGAATCGCTATGGTCACGATCACAACAAGGTCGCGGGCGACGGTTGCGGGCCGCTTCGGCCCGAATCCGACCGGACCGGCCGCGACTCCCCGTTGGCACGTCGTCGCTCACGGGCTGCACTGGTAATACAGCACGCTCTCGCTGTTGCTGGCCACCGCCTGGCCGAAGCTGATCGTGCCGGATTTCTTCAGGTGCACCTCGTCGCGGTGCAGGCGCATCTCGTCATCATCACCGAGTTTCAGGAAGGTGCCATTGGTGCTGCGGTCGGCGATCATGAACCAGCCGCGCTTGTATTCGATGGTGGCGTGATTGCGCGATACCCACTCGTTGTCGACGACCAGGCTGGAATTGGGATCGCGCCCGACGGTGAATGGCTCCGAGCGCGGATTCAGTTCGATCACCCGGCCATGGAAATGCAGGATCAGTCTGGCCCCCGCCGAAGCCGCAAGGTCGTCGATCTTGATCGCCCGTTGTACGGTGGTGACGTTGGACACGTCGTCCTGCCAGATCACATCGACGATCTCGATCGGCTCGATCTTGCCGCTGACCCGGACCGCGCCGAGGGCGCGGGTCTTGATATGCCCGAGGCTGGTCAGCCGGTTGATGGTGGCGACCGTGGTGACAATCTGCTCGCGCTTGGCGCACGACGCCATCCGCGCCGCGGTATTGACCGCGTCGCCATAGACATCGGTCTCCTCGACCAGGGCGTCGCCGTGGTGCAGGCCGATGCGGATGGCCAGATTGTCCTTGACGAATTCGGGATCCTCGGCCAGACGCTTCTGCATGTCGACCGCGGCCAGCAGCCCATTCAGCGCACTCGGAAAAGTGCACATGATTTCGTCGCCGATAGTCTTGATAAGCCGACCGCCATGACGGGCACTGATTTCGGTCAGCGCACCCAGCACCGCGGCAATGATGCGGCGTGCCGAAACGTCGCCGCGCAACTCGAACAGCTTGGTGCTGCCGCTGACATCGGCAAACAGGATGGTGAGGGCACGAGTCTCGCTCATGCTGCGATCATAGGCCAATCGGGCTTCAGTCTCCACCTTCGCCGCTGCCGCCAGCGAGCGCCAGCAGGGCCGCCGCCACGGTTTCGTCGGTGGGCAGAATCAAGTTGGCCGCCGCCGCCAAGGGGGTATAGGTATCGTCGCCGACCACCCGACGCAATGGTTTGCCGGCCAGGCCGGCCTCGGCGATCGCGGTTATGATGCCCTCGCCCACCCCGGCGCTGCGGCGCCCCTCATCCAGCACCAGGATGCGCTCGCATTCGCCGGCGTGACGGGCGATGGCGGCGGCATTCAACGGTTGCAGCCAGCGCAGGTCCACCACGCGGGTCCGTTTTCCGGTCGCCAACTCGACCGCTCGTGCGGCGCGCAGGGCCATCGGTACGCCATTGCCGAAGCTGATCACCAGCAGCGCGCTGGCATCCTCGTGATAGACCCGCTCCTTGCCATAATCCACCGCCTGATCCAGTGCCGGATAGCCGGTCAGCCACTGGCCGTCGCCGGGCGTATACAGATCCTTGGTCATGTACAGGGCGATCGGTTCGAGAAACACGCTGACCCGGCCATCGACCCTGGCCATGGCGAGCAGGGTGCGCAGCATACCGACCGCGTCGTCGCCGCGGCTCGGACAGGCAATGGTCAGCCCGGGAATATCGCGCAACGCGGCGATCGAGTTGTCGTTGTGGAAGTGGCCGCCGAAACCACGCTGATATCCCAGACCGGCCATGCGCACGACCATCGGGTTGCGGAACTGGTCGTTCGAGAAAAATTGCAGCGAACAGGCCTCGCCGCGGATCTGGTCGCAGGCGTTGTGGTAATAGGCCAGATACTGGATCTCCGGGATCGGCAGCATGCCCATGTTGGCAAATCCCTGGGCCAGGCCGAGGATCGTGGTTTCATCGAGCAGCGTATTGAACACGCGGTTGCCCTTGAACGCCTTGTTGAGCCCCTTGGTTACCGTGTACACACCGCCCTTCTGAGCCACGTCCTCGCCGAACAACAAGGTGTCCGGGTATTTGCAAAACAAGTCGTGTAGGGCGTTGTTGATCTGGATGGCAAGATGCCGTGGCGGCAAGTTCTCCGGCAGTTGCGCGCTGCTGCCGAACACCCGCAGGCGTTCGGCCTGGTGCTCCGCACGGCGAGCCTCGGCGGCCACCCGGTCGGGCGTGAACGGCGCCAGCGGCCGCATCACCGAAGCCTTGCTGACGATCTTCGAAGTCTGGTCGGCACGTCCAGCCGCGTCCATGCAACGCCGACGAATCGCTTCGTATTGTTCGAGCAGTTGCGTCTTGCCGACCAGACCCGAAGCCAGCGCGATTTCCGCCGAACGCAGCAGCGGATCGCTGGCCTCGACCGCGAGCAGCTCTTCGATGCTGCGGTATTCGACCTCGAAATCGGTGCCGGCATGGCCCATGATGCGGGTGGTCTGCAGGTGCAGGAAGGTTGGTTGCCGGGTACTGCGGCAGTGCATCACCGCGCGCGCGACTTGCTCGTAGCCCTCGGCCAGGTCGAGCCCGTTGGCGTGAAAATAGGCCAGGTTCGGACGCGAACGGAATGAATTCGCGATCCAGTTGTTCGGGGTCCTGACCGAGATGCCGATGCCGTTGTCCTCGCACACGAACAGCACCGGCGCCGGCAGGCACTGGTATGCGGTCCACTGCGCAGCATTGAACGCGGTCTGGGCGGTCGCGTGGTTGGCCGAAGCGTCGCCGAACGAACAGATCGCGATGCTGTCGGCCGGCACCGGCAGGGTGTGGCCAATCCGCCGCGCCTGCTCGATCGCGAGCGCGGTGCCGAGCGCCTTGGGCAGGTGCGAGGCAATGGTTGAGGTCTGCGGCAATACCCACAGGGGTTTCGAGCCCCAGACTTTGTGCCGGCCGCCGGAGGCCGGATCGTCCTGGCTCGCTGCAAACGACAGCGCCGAATCCATGACCGGATCCATGCCCGGCAATTTGCGAAAGCGCTCGGCCATGAAGCCGCCACTGCGGTAGTGCAGGAAGGCCGGGTCGGTGTGCCGGGTCAGGCGCGCGACCATGGCATTGCCCTCGTGACCGGAACTGCCGATGGTGTAGTAGACCTTGTTCTGCACGCGCAGAACCCGCGCCATCAAATCCAGGTGACGACTGATCAATTGCGACTCGAACAAGGCGGTGAAATCGGCCACGGTGCACAGCGAGCCTGGCAGGATCGGCTGCTCGGGCGCCGGCCGGGCCGCGACCGGACCGGCGTAAGCACGTACGAATTCGCTGAAGTTTTCGTCGCAGACCTGGGCACGGTTGACGTTCTTGGCGCGGGCGGGAACGATCGGGGCGGGGGCGGACATGTGCGGGTTCCTTGGCGGCAGCCGATGGCGGCGGCGTGGGCGGTAGGTCGGATCGGGTTGATGATTTCAGGCCAGGGCCGGCCGCATTCGCTGGCGCCACTGCTGCCGGCACTGGCCCCAGTGCAGCGTGGGCGATTCGCTATACGGCTCCGGCAGCCGCACCGGTCCGAGCGCGGTCGAGCCGAGCCGCTCGGCGAGCCGCTGCGAGGCCAGGTTGTCCGGGTGGATGCAATGGATGAGCTCGGACCAGGCGAGCCGCTCGAACGCGAAATCCAGCGCCGCCGAGG
>JBGSKT010000483.1:0-12434 GCA_041741075.1 Lysobacterales bacterium | reverse complement strand
CCGGCGGCGTTCGCGGTATTGCGCGAGCACGCCACCGAGCGTGCCGGCAGCAGTGCCCTCGATCACGAACAGCGCCCCGGCGTGTTCCATTGCGCCGGCTGCGCCACCGCCCTGTTCGACGCCGCCTGCAAATTCGATTCCGGTACCGGCTGGCCGAGTTTCTGGCGGCCCCTGGACGGCGCGGTCGCGACCCGCGTGGACCGCAAGTTCTTCATGACCCGCACCGAAGTACATTGCGCACACTGCGGCGGTCACCTCGGCCACGTCTTCGCCGATGGTCCGGCACCCAGCGGCCAACGCTATTGCATGAATGGCGTCGCGCTCGCCTTCCATCCGCTGGCAAAGGACGGCGGCCCTACGGCCGAGGACCGAAACTCGGGCGAATAAGTGCTG
Source organism: Lysobacterales bacterium (assembly GCA_041741075.1). Classification (GTDB taxonomy): domain Bacteria; phylum Pseudomonadota; class Gammaproteobacteria; order Xanthomonadales; family Ahniellaceae; genus 0-14-3-00-62-12. The sequence continues at coordinate 12,041 of JBGSKT010000483.1, read as the reverse complement.
CGCATATCGGCCGTTTCTCGGTATGCGTCAGTTGCTACCAAAGGCATAGTCGAAGCCGACCAGGACACTGCTCAAGATGCGCCGGTCGACGATCGGACTGGCGCGCAATTCGCCATCGAGCCGGGAAACCTCGGCGCGCAGGAAGGAAGACCAATGGCGGCCGATTGGCTTCTGCAGCACCAACGCGACGTGGGCGTTATAGGCCGCGCCGACCCGGTAGGCAAAGCGTCCGGGGCGGGATTCCGAGCTGCGCACACCGTAGTAATAATTCGCCAGATCAGCGTTTAACCGGCTGATCCCGATTTCCGGCAGGATATTCCAGCCGGCCTTGCGCAGCGGCAAACGCCAGTTCAGGGCCAATTCGCTGCCCTCGTGTTGTGACAGCGCGTCGTGCAGCACGATTCCCTCGATCACGCTGCCCTTCCAGTGCACACCGGCGCGAACGCCGAAGTCCAGGCTCAGGTTGCGATCCGCCATCCCCTGCAGGAACGGCGAATCCTTGGCCTGATAGCCGTCGAAACGCATCTTGGCGAGCAGGTCAAGCCGCACCCCGAAGGGTTCGAGTAGCCGGTAGCTGAGCTCCGGTCCACGCAGTCGCAGCCGCTCACCTTCATGGCGCAGCGACGGGAAGATCAGCCAGTCATCATCCACGCCGCGATAGGGCTGGCTCTTGTAAATGGTGGCCACACCCAGATTCCAGCGCCGGTCGGGGGTCTCGGCCCAAGCGCGGCTGGCGCCAAGCAGCGCGCCCAGCAACAGCAGTCCACTCAACAATTCGGTCTTCATTTGGCACCTTTCCTTGTCCGAACTATGCCAGTCCTGATGCACAAGGTTGGTGCGCCCGCGCACCGAAGATCGACAGTCGCGACGTGCCGTCGCTCCCACTTCCGTCGTCTGTCGTCTATCGTCGGTCCTCCGATCAGGGCAGGCCGTGGACACGGAGCCAGGCGGCGGAATCTTCGGCGTCCTGCTCGAACCAGGCCCGCGCCGAGCCGAGCCGGAAGCTGTAACCCCAGGCGTCCATGTCGTGAAAGGCGCGCTCGCGGCCGAAGCCGGCAATGCGCTCGGCCAGCAGCAGTTGCAGGTAGCAGGTCGCGTCTTCTTCGATCTGGCTGTCGCTGGCGTCGGTATGCACCAGCCGGCGTCGATCGCCCGGCAGCACGATCAAGTGGCAGGCTTCGTGCAGCAGGGAATGCAGCGGGGTATCGGCGCGCACAAACACCCGGTTGCCGATCACACCGGCCTCGGGCTCGCCCCAGAAACTACCGGGGATCGGCTCACCGCGGCCGACTTCGAGCAAGTGCAATCCGTAGCCGGCGAGCAGGCGCCGCGGCCCGCTCGCCTGGACCGCGGCCAATCGCATCACGTTGGCAGTCACCACCGGGGCAGCCGGTCGACCGGGTTCAGCCGTGCCGAACCACTTGCGCACAGGCGGCTCCGCGCGTCGACCGCTCTGCCAGCCAGGGCTGCGCCGGCAGGCCACCGGCCGGCGCCTGCAAGTAATGCGAGCGCACCCAGGGGAAACTGCACAGTTCCTTCACCAGCAGTCCGATGCGGTGCCCATCGACCAACTGCTGGCCGACCTCGCGAAAGCCGTAGGTGCCGTGAAACAGCACCGAAGCATCGTCGCGCGGTTCCAGAAAAATCTCGCAGGCAAGCAGCGGCGAGCGCACCTCGGCGAAGCTCTGTACGTCGGCGTAGAAGATCCTTCCCAGCCCCAGCCGCCGGTAACTGGCCGCGACCACGATCCGGTCGATATAGACGAAATCCGGGTAGCGCCCGGCAAACCAGCGGAAGTTCGGACTGTCGTAGGCGGTCCGCGCATCCAGCGCGATGAGGAATCCGGCCAGGTGGCCATCGATCTCGGCGACCCGGAAATAGGTTGCCGCATCAAACAGTTTGGCCAGCTGCTGGCCGTCCAGCGGCAGGATGCTGGGGCCGGCGGCATTGTTCAACGCCAGCACCTGGGGCAGTTCCTGTTCACACACGTCACGAATCAGCAACGGCATGGGCTTGGGTCCGAGCAAACACTCTAAGGGCCGGAGATTATGGCAGCGATTGCTGACCAGGTAAGGTCTTGACAATGACCGGCAGATGGCAACCGAATCTGCGCCGCCGGGGCCGGCCGGCCGACCATGCCATCGGTTTGCTATCGCTGACTGCGCGCCGCGCCTAAGATGGCGCCATGCCCTTGTCCCGTTTCGACCAGATCGATTGGTTGCGCTATGCCGGCCTATTCACCTTCGCCTGCGTCGGCGCGCCCTTGCTGCGTGAGTCCTGGCTACTGGCCGAAAGCGTCGGCTGGTTGCCGGGTACGGCGGCCCTGGCGGGCGAGACACTCGCTCCGGAGGTCGGTCTGGCGATCACCGGCTGGTGGCTGTCCTACCTGGGCTTCGGCGTCGCCTACTGGTTTTTGACCGCGGGACTGGCCCAGCATCGCACGCACTGGGGGCGGCTGCCGCTACTGATCGGAATGAATCTGGCCGCCGTGGCGATCAGTTGGTTCAGCCAGAGCGGGCTGTCCGGCATCCTGCTGCTGGTGATCGCCGGGGTGCTGCCCTGGCTGCTGCCGACCCGGCTCGGCCTGGCCTGGATGATCGGCACCAACCTGAGCCTAGTGCCGATCTTCCTTGGCTTCCGCGATGCCGGGGGCCAGGTTCTGTACGGCTGGTTCGACGCCATTTTGCAGAGTTTCCTTTATCTTGGCTTTTCCAGCTTCACCTTTGTCACCTCTTCGATCGCGCGCGGCCAGGCCCGGGAGCGGGAAGAACAACGCCGGCTCAATGCCGAACTGCGCGCCACCCGCGCGCTGCTGGTCGAATCCAGCCGGGTCGCCGAACGCGTGCGCATCGCGCGCGAACTGCACGACCTGATCGGCCACCACCTGACCGTGCTCAGCCTGAACCTCGAAGTAGCCAGTCATCTGGTCGATGGACCGCCCCAGGACAAAGTGCGCCAGGCGCAGTCGGTGGCGCGGCTGCTGCTGTCGGACGTGCGCGAAGTGGTCAGCCAGCTGCGCGACGATGCCGGCATCGACCTGGGTGCCGCCCTGCGTGCCCTGGTCGAGGGGCTGCCGGCACCGAAGATCCACCTGCAACTGCCGGCGCAATTCGAACTGGACGACCCGCGCCGTGCCCAGGTGCTGCTGCGGGCCGCCCAGGAAACCCTGACCAATACCATCCGTCACGCCCGCGCCAACCAGTTGTGGTGGAACTTCGCAATACTTTCCGATCCGGCCCGGGTACGCTTCGCGTCGCGCGATGATGGCGTCGGCGCGAATGGATTTACGGTCGGCAACGGTCTGGCCGGAATGCAGGAACGGATCCACGCACTCGGCGGCCAGGTCAGCTTCGAAACGGCGGCAGGGCAAGGATTCGCGCTAATGATTGAAATTCCCCTGGAGGACAAACCATGATTTCTGTTTGCCTGGTCGACGACCAGACCCTGGTGCGGGCCGGGATCCGCAGCCTGCTGGAATTGTCCGACTCGATCCGGGTGGTCGCCGAAGCCAGCGATGGCGTGCAGGCGATCGAGGTCATCCCCAGGGTCAAGCCCGACGTGGTGCTGCTCGACATGCGCATGCCCAACCGTTCTGGCCTCGACGTGCTCAAGCAGTTGCAGGCCGACGGCCAGTTGCCGCCGACCATCATCCTGACCACCTTTGACGACGAGCAGCTGGTGCTGGCCGGGATCAAGGCCGGTGCCAAGGGCTATCTGCTCAAGGACGTGTCGCTGGAACAGTTGGTCAGCGCGGTCAAGACCGTGGCCGGCGGCGGCACCCTGGTCAAGCCGGCGGTAACCCAGCGCCTGCTGGCCGGGCTCGAGCACATGCAGAACCAGTTCGCCAGCCTGGAGCAGCCGGACCCGCTGACCGACCGGGAAACCGAAATCCTGCGACTGATGGCCGGCGGCTACAGCAACAAGGAAATCGCCAATTCGCTGGGCGTGGCCGAGGGCACGGTGAAGAACCACGTTTCCAACATTCTGTCCAAACTCGGGGTGCGCGACCGCACGCGGGCGGTGCTGAAGGCGTTCGAAATCGGCATCGTATGACCGGATTGGCCGCGTCGGCACTGGCTCCGGCACAGCCGGTAGCGGCGATTTTTTCATGGCGATAGCCTTTTGCCACCAAGGTTCAGTACCATTCCCAGGCTAATCCGCCCACGGTCGCCATCCCCATGCTACGAATCATCGAAGTTGTCACTGCCATTCTGCTCGCCATCGCCTTCTTTCTGGTGGTCGGCCTGTTCCTGCCAAAAACCGCGCACATCCAGCGCACGATCGAAATCGGCAGCCCGATTTCCCAGGTCTACGATGCCCTGAACGGCTTCCACCGCTTCAAGGACTGGAACCCCTGGGTGGCGACCGACCCCGGCATGCAGTTTGTCGCCGAAGGCGAGCGTTACGGTGAAGGCGCCAGCGTCCGCTTCGTTGGCGTGCAGGGCGGCAAGGCCGGCACTGGCAGTCTGGCCATCGCCCAGAGCGAGTTCGAGCCCGGCCAGGCATTGATCCGCATGACACTGGAAAATGACTGGACCGGCGACAACAAGCGCACCTCATTCAAGCTCGAGCAGGACCGCAAGACCCGCGCCGTGCACGTGCAGTGGGACCTGCGCATCGATTACGGCTGGAACCTAATCGGCCGCTTCAAGGGCATGTACCTTGACGGCACCATGGGTGAGCAGATGGAAAACGCGCTGCACCACTTCGCCACCATGATGGCCGGGGTGCCGCTGGTCGATTACAGCCAGAAGAACATCGAGATCGTCGACCGTCCGGGCGGGGTGCTGCTCTACGTCGGCGGTGGCGTGCCGACCTCGCCACGCGAATGGGACGAGAAGTCGGCGCCGCTGATGGATCGCTCCTGGAAGCAGGTCGAAGACTTCATGAAGGCCAACAAGATCGTCCCGAGTGGCCCCAAGACCCGGGTCATCAATGTGATCGGCGACGAAGCGGTCGATGCCAGCATGGCCTATCCGGTCGCCGATTCCAGCGTCACCCCGACCGACAACATCCGCATCGGCGGTGCCTACATCGGCAAGGCGCTGGCGGTCACCTACACCTACAAGCGCGCCGGCATCGGCGCACCGCGTGGACCGCGCGAACAGCTCAAGGCCTACGCCATGACCCATGGCTATGAATTTGCCTGGGACGGCAGCGGCCAGTTCGAGGAATGGATCACTGACGTCAATGACGAGGGCCTGCCCGAGACCCGCGTGTATCTGCCGATCGCGATCAAGTAGGCACAGTCACGGCGGCGCAGCTGTCGCCGCCGTCCGGGCCGCATCGAGCCCGAACCGTTTCGCTCCGCTTCGCATCGGTCCGGGGTCGGCCCGAAGGGTCCTGCCCCGGGGCAGTTTTCGGCCGGGGCGGTGATGCGTTCCGCGACTGCGCAGCGGAACTTTCACCCAAGACTTTTGTCTGCTGTGCGGCCGCCGCCGGCCGCGAACCGGCGGACTGCGCGCAGGCCGCATTGCCATCGGGCTGCGGCCGGATTCTCATTCAACAGGAAGCATCGAGCCGACATGATCGAGTCCAACGCACTATGCAAACATTATGCTGATCTGAAAGCCGTCGATGGCATCAGCTTCAAGGTGGAGCCGGGGCAGGTGCTCGGCTTTCTCGGGCCAAACGGGGCCGGAAAATCCACCACCATGAAGATGCTCGCCGGATTTCTGACCCCAACCTCCGGCCGCGCCAGCGTGTGCGGATTCGACGTGCAGACCCAGCCGATCGAAGCCAAACGCAGCCTCGGCTACCTGCCCGAAGGCGCCCCCAGTTATGGCGAAATGAGCGTACGCGGCTTTCTCGAGTTCATTGCCGACGTGCGTGGCATCGCCAGCGCCGAACGCAAGCGGCGCTTCGACGACGCGCTCGCCCGCCTGCACCTGGAAAGCGTGCTCGGCCAGACCATCGACACCCTGTCCAAGGGCTTCAAGCGCCGGGTCGGCCTGGCCCAGGCGATCCTGCACGACCCGCAGGTGCTGATCCTGGATGAGCCGACCGACGGCCTCGACCCCAACCAGAAGCACGAGGTGCGCAGCCTGATCCAGGCGATGGCGCGCGACAAGACCCTGATCATTTCCACCCACATCCTGGAAGAAGTGCACGCGGTTTGCGACCGCGCCATCATCATCGCCCAGGGCCGCATCCTGGCCGACGACAGCCCGGCCAATCTGGAGGCGCGCTCGCGCTATCACCAGGCGGTGTCGCTGAGCTGCGAAAACCCCAAGGCTGCGCAGGAACTGCTGACCCGCATCAACGATGTCGCTTCGGTGGTGATCGATCCCCAGGGCGGCCGGGTGACTGCGTTCCCGCGCAAAGGCCGCGCCATCTTCCCGGCCGTGGTCGAGGCGCTCAAACAGAACCAGTTCACGGTGCGCGAAATCGCCCTGGAACAGGGCCGGCTGGACGAGGTGTTCCGCCAGATCACCCAATCGGCAGCGGGCGCCGACCGAATCGCGGAGGCCGCGTGATGAGCAACCGGACCATGGTCGGCATCCTGTTCCGTCGCGAACTGGCCAGCTACTTCGCCACCCCGGTGGCGTACGTGTTCATCGTGATCTTCCTGGTCCTGGCCGGCGCCTTCACCTTCTACCTGGGCGGCTTCTACCAGCGCGGCCAGGCCGACTTGCAACCGTTCTTCAGCTTTCACCCGTGGCTATACCTGTTCCTGGTCCCGGCGGTGTCGATGCGGCTGTGGGCCGAGGAACGCAAGTCCGGCAGCATCGAACTGCTGCTGACCCTGCCAGTGACCATGTGGGCCGCGGTGCTCGGCAAGTTTCTCGCCGCCTGGGCCTTTGTCGGCATCGCGCTGGCGCTGACCTTTCCGATCTGGCTTACGGTCAATTACCTGGGCGATCCGGACAACGGCGCCATCATCACCGGTTATCTCGGCAGTCTGCTCATGGCTGGCTCGTTTCTGGCGATCGGTAGTTGCCTGTCGGCGCTGACCCGCAACCAGGTGATCGCCTTCATCCTGACCGCGCTGATCTGCTTCCTGCTGCTGCTCGCCGGATGGCCGCTGGTACTGGATGCGTTCGCCACCATTGGCCTGCCGCAGGGCGCCATCGACGCGATCGCCGGGCTGTCCTTCCTGACCCACTTCGCGGCACTTAGCAAAGGTGTACTGGACCTGCGCGACCTGCTGTATTTCCTGTTGATGATCGGCTTCTGGCTGTACGCCAGTGCCGTTGTGATCGACCTCAAGAAAGCCGACTGAGCAGACCGAAATGAACATGAATCTGACCAATCGACGCGCCATGACCGGCACCGCGCTGGCTCTACTGGCGCTGCTGCTGATTGCGGTACTGGTGCTGGCCAATGCCTTCCTGCGAGTGCGCATCGACCTGACCGAAAACCGCCAGTATTCGCTGTCGCCCGGCACCCACAAGATGCTCGCCGACATCCCCGAGCCGATCAACCTGTACTTCTACTATTCCGACCGCGGCACCGCCGACATGCCGATGTTGCGCACCTATGCCGGGCGCGTTCGCGAAATGCTGGAAGAAATGGCCGCCGACGCCGGCGGCAAGATCCACCTGAACGTGGTCGACCCGCTGCCGTTTTCCGAAGAAGAAGACCGCGCGGTCAGTTATGGCATCCAGGCGGTACCCGCGGGCAAAGCCGGCGAAAGCATCTACTTCGGCCTGGCCGGGACCAATTCCACCGACGGCCTGTCGGTGATCCCGTTCTTCCAGCCGGACAAGGAATCGTTCCTCGAATACGACCTGATCAAACTGGTGCACAGCCTGGTGGTCGGCAAAAAGCCGGTGATCGGCGTTATCACCAGCCTGAACATGGCCGGCGGCTTCGACCCGAACACGCGCGCGATGACCGATGGCTGGGCGGTCTACCAGGAACTCGGCGACCAGTTCGATCTGCAGGTGTTGAACGCGGCTTCGCTGAAGAGCATTCCCGAAGAAGTCAGCGCCCTGCTGTTAGTGCACCCGAAGGCGCCGAGCGACGACCTGCAATACACGATCGACCAGTTCCTGCTGCGTGGCGGGCGGCTGGTGCTGTTCGTCGATCCCAATGCCGACAGCGACCAGAGCGGCAACGACCCGAACAGTCCCGAAGCGATGTTCGCCAGCAAATCTTCGGACCTGCCCAAACTGTTCAAGGCCTGGGGCGTGGACTACGACCCGAACCAGGTGGTGCTCGACGCCGGCAACGCGCTACCGGTGCAGGTCGCGCCAAACCAGCCGGCGGTACGGCATCTGGCCATCCTCGGCCTGGGCCGTGACAGCCTCAACAGGGACGAAGTCGCCACCGCCCAGCTGCAGAATCTGAACCTGGCCAGCAGTGGCCAGTTTCGTCTGACCGAAGCCTCTTCGCTGAAACTGACGCCGTTGCTGCAGTCCAGTGGCGATTCCATGCTGGTCAGCAGCGACCGGCTCAAGCCACCGATGGAACCGGGCGACCTGTATAACGGTTTCGTCCCGAGCAACGAACATTACGTGCTGGCCGGCCGCCTCGATGGCAAACTCAAGAGCGCCTTTCCGGAGCGCAGCGAGGAAGGGCATCTGGCCGAATCCAAGGACGAAGTGCATATCCTGTTGGTCGCCGACAGCGACCTGCTCACCGACCGGCTATGGGTGCAGGTATCCAACTTCTTCGGCCAGAAGGTGATGAACGCTTTCGCCAACAACGGCGACTTCGCCATCAATGCGGTCGACAACCTGGCCGGATCCAGCGCCCTGATCGGCATCCGTGGCCGGGCCAGCTCGGTCCGCCCGTTCACCACGGTCGATGCGCTCAAGCGCCAGGCCGACCAGCGTTTCCGCGCCAAGGAAGAAGAACTCCAGCAGCAACTGTCCGACACCGAGACCAGGCTCACCCAGTTGCAGTCCGGCAAGAGCAACGAATCGGCGCTGATCATGTCGCCCGAGCAGCAGGCCGAGGTCGAGAAATTCCAGCAGCAGAAAGTGCAGATCAGGAAGGACCTGCGCCAGGTCAGGCGTCAGCTCGATGCCGATATCGAGGCGCTTGGCAGCAAGCTCAAGTTCATCAACATCGTACTGGTGCCCGTGCTGCTGACCCTGATTGCGCTGGCCTTTGTCGGCTGGCGCAAACGCCGCCACGGATGATGAGGACCAGACCATGAACCAACACAGCGTGATCAAACTGCTCGCCGCCACCGTGGCCGTGCTCGGGCTCGCGTTCTGGGCCAGCACCAGCCGCCACGCCGAACCCGGCCTGAGCGACAGCGGCAGCCTGCTGCCGGGGCTGCGTGCGGCATTGAACGACATCAGCACGGTGCGCATCATCGGCGCCGGCAACCGGACCCTGGTCACCCTGAACAAGGTCGAGAACGGCTGGGGCGTGGCCGAGCGCGATGGCTATAGCGCCGATATCGAAAAGGTACGTGGATTGCTGATCGGCCTGGCCGATTCCGTGCTGATCGAGGCCAAGACGACCAACCCCGAGCTGTACGCCAAACTCGGTGTCGAGGATCTCGCCGGTGCCGAAGCCAAGGGCCTGCGCATCGAGCTTGATGGCGCCGCGGCCCCGGTCAAACTGATCGTCGGCCACTATTCGAGCCAGGGCGCGGTCGGAAGTTATGTGCGTCGAAACGACGAGGCCCAGAGCTGGCTGGCCCGCGGATCGCTGATCCCGGACACCAAACCGGAACTGTGGTTGAAACGCGAACTGGCCGACATCGAATCGAGCCGACTGCGTCAGGTCGAAATCAGCCGTGACGGACGTACCCTGGTGGTCAGCAAATCGGGCCCGGGCGACGACAAGTTCCAGATTCAGGGCATTCCCAAGGGACGCGAGCCGAAATCCGAGTACGAGGCCAACGGCCTTGGCTCGGTGCTGACCGGATTGCGCTTCGACGACGTCCGCAAGGCCAGTGGAGAAAGCGCCGGCAAAGCCGGACTGCATGCCCGCTACACCAGCTTCGATGGCCTGGTGGTGAATGCCGAGGCAGTGACCGAAGGCGAGCACAACTGGGTGCGCTTCGCCGCCCTGCTGGACCCGGTCGCGGCCGAAGCGGCGATTCTCGCCGCCCAGCAAAAAGCCATCGCCGAGCACGCCGCCGCGACCGCAGCCTGGACCGCTTCCCAGGCCGAGGTCGGCAAACCGGAAGGCGCCGACAAATCCCCCGTCAAAAAAGCCGAACCCGCCCCGACCGCCCCGCTCGCGATCAGCGACCCGGCCAAAGACAAGGCCGAACGGATGCAGGCCCTGCAGACCACCGTCAGCGAACTCAACGCCCGCTTCCAGGGCTGGGAGTTCCAGCTACCGCCCTTCACCTTCGCCAACATCAACCGCGGCATGGACGACCTGCTCAAACCTTGAAACCGCCGCACCCTGGCGGAGAGTAGCCCGGATGAAGCGCAGCGGAATCCGGTAAGACCCTGGCGGACGTAGCCCGGATGAAGCGCAGCGGAATCCGGGGGGAGAATGCCGGAAGTAGCCCGGAAGAAGCGCAGCGGATTCCGGGGGAGAATGCCGGAAGTAGCCCGGATGAAGCGCAGCGGGCTTTCAACAGCGGCGCTGGTCATTCCGGGAAAATAAAGCACAGCACGCGGCCCGAACCGGCCGGCGGCGACCTGGCACACCACGCTTTCGATCCGACATCCCGGATTCCGCTGCGCTTCATCCAGGCTACCTTTCAACGCGCAACCCGGAACAAGCGCACCGACTCTCAACAGCGGAGCTGATCATTCGGGGGAGAATGCCGGACGTAGCCCGGATGAAGCGGACCTGGACACCCACCATTCCCGAACCAAGCGAAGCGGGTGCAGCCTGGGTGTCCCAGTCTCTTTCCCAAACTCTCCCTCCCAAGCTCTCCCGAAGCCCTGATCCGCAAGGCGCTGAAGGCGGCCCTGCGCTGATCGGAGGACGGAGCGCAGACGAGGGAAGCAGGGCGGAAAGACGAAGCGCATCCGCCACCCCAAAGAATTGCGCATGGCACCGGCCCGGCGCCCACCCGGTGATGGGCAAGGCCGCACCGGCCCGCCCATCGTGATCGCCTAATCTGGTTCAGACCCGGCGCAGCGCGAAGCCGGCACCCAGGGCGAGCAGCAAGCCAAGCACCAGCAGGGCGCTACGACGATCCACCGGGACCGCCGTGGCCGCCGCAGCCGTAGTGCTCGCGGTCAGTACCGCGTCGTCGGGGGCGCAGTCGGTGGGCTCGGGATTGGTGCCGATCACGGTGCCGAAATCCACCGTAGCGCCGGCGTTGAGCAGAGTCAGCGGGATGCGGTAGCTGGCGCTGGTAGCGGTGTAGCTGGCCACGATCGGGGTCGACACCATGGTGTTGTTGTCGGCGAAATTAGCGCTGGTGGCGGTGGTGCCGAAAATCTGCACGGCCGCATCCACATTGCCGGCAAAGCCTGGCAGTGGGCAAAACACCTCCGTTATACCTTGGCCATCGCCGGCACCGGGTCCGCGATCAATATCGATCTGTCCGACCAGGGCATCCGGCTGGCCGCTGTCGGGTGGGCTGATGGTGCCGGCGAAACTCAGGGTCAGCACCATATCGCTGCCCTGCACATCGGCCGAGAAGGAGGTGATGTCGTGCTGCGGCGTGCCTGTGCCGAAGGTGTCCCCGGTCGGGTCGCTGACGGTGACGCGGATGCTGATGCCACTATGCGGTGTGCCCGGATTGGCCTGCACCGTGCGGGATCCCCATTGCGCCGGCGCTGCGCTGGCGGCAGTGCCGATCAAGGTGGCACAGAGGATAGCGAGGCAATGCTTCATGATTTTTTCTCCAGTATCAGCTGGTCATCGGAATCAGCGTCGGCACCCGGGCTAGTATACCCAAATGCGGGTCCGTGGCAATCGGGAGTCTTGTCCAACGAGGTATGAGCCTGAAACGGGGCTGGTGTTTCCAACGAGGTATGAGCCTGAAACGGGGCTGGTGTTTCCAACGAGGTATGAGCCTGAAATGGCGTGTTCTGGCGAGTAGCCAGGGATGCGTGATGGGTCGATCATCCGAACTTATGGTGATCGACATGAATGAATCGAAGGTTCGCACGCTGGCGCAGGTGCGTGAGGTGCTCGCGGGCACGGCGGCATTGGCGTTCGGG
>JBGSKT010000482.1:0-1552 GCA_041741075.1 Lysobacterales bacterium | reverse complement strand
GCAGCTCGCCGCTGAACCAGGCCGGATGCCCGGCCACCCACAGCAAGCCGGCGGCGCTCGCAGTTTGCAGTGCTGGCGCGGTCAGCGACTCGAAGCCGGTTCGCGCGCCCGCCAGGTCACCCTGGTTGAAACTGTTGAGCGCGGCGAGCAGGGCCGGGTCGGCCGGCGCGTCGCCGAGGAGCAGTTGCCCGCCTTGCAGCAGCAGGGGTGGCTCTGACGCTGGGCTGATGGTCAGTGCCTGTAGTGCGGCGCCGTTGAAGGCCGGCACCAGGACCGCGGTCAGCATCGTGCCCGGTGGGCTGTTCGGCGACTGGTCCAGATTGAAGGTCCAGGAACTGGCCGCGCCATCGGCGGCGAGCGCACCGAAAACCGGATCGTTACGCGCCTGGTTGTCGCGGCCGAGGGTGACCTGAATGCTGCCGCCGCTGGCATCGACCCGCAGCCGGCGCAGCACCACGCCGCCGAACTGGGTCTGATCGAAAGAACCGCGGCGGTCGTTGATATCGGCGCGGGTCACCGTGGTCTCGATGCCGTTGACTGTGGCCAGCATGCGGAAACGCGGCGTGGTCACGTCGCCCAGCCACAAGTCCACATCGTAATTGCCCGGCGGCACATCGGCGCGGAACGAAATCGCCAGGTCGCCGCCGCTCAGCGAGGGGCTGCCCACGCCGTCGCGGGTGGCGTCGGAGAGCAGGCTGGGCGGGATCGCCTGATCGACGGTCACGATGCGCCCGAAGATATTCCAGGTCTTGTTGCTGCCATCGACCTCACGGGTCGGCGCGATCACGAAGCCATAACCCTGGGCGGCACTATAGGTCGTGCTGGCGGTGACCTTGGTATAGCCCGGTTCGAGCGGGCCGCTGGCCGGCTGGAAGTCGAAGCGCAGGGTCTGCGCGTTGGCGGATTCGACCAGCAACAGCACCAGCACCAACGCAATCGGCAGAATGCGCGTAACCAGCCTGGTTTTCATGGTCTTGCCCCCGGGTTGCTGCTTGCCGCAAGAGTTCAATCCACTGCGACCACCTTAGACTGGCCGCGGCAGCGTGGCAAGCAAGGGCCGGACTGGTGGCCACAATGGGCCGACTGGCGGTGGCAGTAGCGCACGCCCCGAAGCACGCACCCACCGCCCTTGACGGCCGCGAATTGGTGATAATAAGCCTCCCCTGTTTTTCAGGCGCGAACCATGGCCCTGCGTAGCGGCAAATCCGGCATTTTCCTGGGCATGTTCGTGGGCGCCGCACTGGCGCCGTTGTGCCCGTCCCAGGCGTTTGCAGTGACTCCGCTGGAGTCGCGCATCGTCTCGGTCATCCAGCCGATCGCCTCGGCCCGCCGCGTAATGCTCGATCTGGCTTTCAGCCTGAATGGCGATGGCCAGCGCGTGCGCGTGGACCGGGTGCTGGTCCAGGCCGGCGGGGTGGACGTGCTGATCGCGGTCGACCTGGAGGGTGGGTTCCAGGGCCCGGAGGTGCAACTGCGGCGCTTGCCGGTCACCCTCGACAACCTGCCGACCGGCAGCTATCCGCTGCGCCTGGTCGCCGCCGAGAATGCGAGC
>JBGSKT010000481.1:0-6065 GCA_041741075.1 Lysobacterales bacterium | reverse complement strand
CCGGTTCATGCGCTGCACGAACCGGGCCGCGTCGCCCGCCGCGTGCACGGCCAGCGCCTGGCAAGCGTCATTGGCCGATGCGATCAAGCTGGCAGCGAGCAGATCGATCACCTTCCAACGTTCTCCGGACCGGAGTCCGATACGGGTACCGGTTTCCATGATCGCGTCGCGTCCGACCGCTACCTGCTGGTCCAGACCGCCGTCTTCGACCACCAGCAAGGCGGTCATCAGCTTGGTCAGGCTGGCCGGCGGCAGGCGTCGATCCGCCGCGCCAGCCCAGCGCACGACGTCGTTCTGTTTCACCAGATAAGCCGCCGCGATGCCGGGAAAAGCATCACGCGATTCGGCGGCGCGGACCGGCAGCAGCGCCGACACCAACAGCAGCAAGGCACAGCCGACCGGCATCGGCAGCGGACCGGTCAAGGCCGGCACAGCGCCGCATAGGGGTTGGCCGCATCGGCGGTGTAACCGCGACCAAAGCCCTGGCAGTGGCTGGCCCGCGCCGCTTTCGCCTCGACCGGGCAATGGCGCTTGAGGAACACATATTTCTTCGCAGCGAACGCCCGCGGGCAGAGCTGGGCGCGATTGGCATCCAGCGTAATGCCGCAGGCCGCGGCCACCCAGCCCTTGCTGCCGGCATAGACCAGATAGCCGTCAAAGCCGGCGGCAAAAGTCCGCGCCTGCTGGCACAGCCCAGGCCTGACGTCCGCGCACATGCCTCCGCCGGCAAATTCTGCCGGCATTTTCGGCTCGTAACCGCCACTGTTGACCGCCGACTGGCCGAGTGTCGCACAGACTTCGCGCTGCGCCGCATCGCTTTTGGCCTGAGCCGCGCCGATCATCGCGTCGATCTTCTTTTTCTCGGCCGCCTGGCTGCAGCTGCCGACCCGGCGCCCGCTCATCACCATGAGCATGTCCATGCCCTCGGCCTGCATCTTCATGGTGCCCTTGAGCAGGTCGGGCGTGCGCATCATCTCGCCCTCGCCCTGCATTGCGTTGGCGCCGGTGCAGCGCATCTTCCAGTACGACTTGTTGCCGACCACCCGGACATCGCTGACCGAACAGTTCTTGTCCATGGCACCGCGACCCGGGTCGTAGGCCGGTGTTGCCGGTTGGCAGACCAGCGCCTTGGTCCCCGGCATCGACATGCCCTGCATCTGCATCTGGATGGTCATTTCCCACTGCTCATCCGGTCCGGCGGCGCTGCCGCCCGCGCTGATCGCCACACCCAGCAGTGCCACTGCCCATCGTTGCGCATAGCCGTTCATATCGGTCTCCGATTCGGGATGGCCGGCCGATCCACCAGCCGTGGTCCTACCCACTCCCGGGAGTATACGCAGGATCGCGCTGGATCCTGTCAGGTGCGCCGCCGCATCCGATAGCGCATGCTTCCGCTGACGATGCGATCAGTCAAGAGGATCAACGCTGCCCATCCGAATTGCGTAGGGTGGATAAGCGCAGCGCATCCACCAGGCACTTTCGCAGCGACCGTCGCGACGTTCCGTCGCTCCCACCCAAAGCGCGGCGCATGCGCCCAGCTTCCGCCGCCGTCCGGACTCATTCGACCAGGATCAGCCGCAGTTCCTTGGGCAGGGCGAAGATCACGCTTTCGGGTTCGCCATCTAGTTCGCGCACGCTGTTCACCCCCAGCTCGGCCAGTCGGGCGACCACGCCCTGAACCAGGCTTTCCGGGGCCGAGGCACCGGCGGTCAGTCCGATGCGGTTCCGCCCCGACAACCAGGACGGGTCGATGTCATCGGCGCCGTCGATCAGGTAAGCCGGTACCTGGTGCTTTTCGGCCAGCTCACGCAAACGGTTGGAGTTGGAGCTGTTCGGCGAGCCAACCACCAGCACCAGGTCGCATTCGGCAGCCAGGCGCTTGACCGCATCCTGGCGATTCTGGGTGGCGTAGCAGATGTCGTCGTGGCGCGGCCCCTCGATGGCGGGAAAGCGCGCGCGCAGTGCCTGCACCACCGCCAGCGTGTCATCGACCGAGAGCGTGGTCTGGGTGACGTAGGCGAGCCCGGCGTCGGCCGCCAGCGGCAAGCGGGCTGCGTCGTCGGGCTGCTCGATCAGGAAAATCTGCGCACTCGACTGCTCGGCCCGCCACTGGCCGAGGGTGCCCTCGACTTCCGGGTGGCCGGCGTGGCCGATCATCACCACGTTGCGGCCAGCCTTGCAGTGCCGCAGCACTTCGATATGCACCTTGGTGACCAGCGGGCAGGTCGCATCGAATACCTTGAGTCCGCGCCGGCGGGCGCGATCACGCACGCTGGCGGCGACCCCGTGCGCCGAAAAGATCACCGTCGCGCCGTCTGGAACTTCGTCCAGCTCCTCGACAAACACTGCGCCGCGCGCACGCAGGTCATCAACCACGAAACGGTTGTGCACCACTTCGTGGCGCACATAGATCGGCGCGCCCAGGGCGGCGATCGCCCGCTCGACGATTTCGATCGCGCGATCGACCCCGGCACAGAACCCGCGTGGATTGGCGAGAATGAGTTGCACCGTCAGCCTCCGCCCGCCACGTCGTTGGGATGCTCAATCCGGCCCTGACGCCAGCCCCAGAACAGCAGCACCACGGCGCCGATGCAAATCGCGGAATCGGCGATGTTGAACGCCGGCCAGTGCGAGCGGTTCCAGTAAACGTCGATGAAATCGACCACGTAGCCAAGCCGCAGCCGATCGATCACGTTGCCGATCGCGCCGCCGATGACCAGGGCAAAAGCCAACCGGGTGGCGCGCTCGTGGGCCCCGGTCCGGGTCAGCAACCAGGCAAACACACTAGCCACGCTGAGCGCAAATACCGACAGCAGCGCGCGCTGCCAGTCGGCGCCGTCGCTGAGCATGCTGAAGGCCACCCCGGGATTGTGCGCCAGCGTCCAGCGCAGCCCCGGGAACACCGCGATCGAACCGCTGGCGCCGAGCGCGGCACTGGCCCAGGCCTTGCTCCATTGGTCGAGGGCGATCACCAAGGCCGACAGCAGTAGCCAGCGCAACGCCTTGAACCCGGCGCGTTCAGAAGTAGTCACGGGTCTCGCCCTCACCGTCCAGATTGCCGACACAGCGCGCGCAGATCTCCGGGTGCTGCGGCACCACACCGATATCCGGTCGGTGCTGCCAGCAACGGATGCACTTGGCATGCGTGGTCGGCCGGACCAGGAAACGGAACGCCTGCTCACCCTGCCCCAGCGCGACCGCCGCGGTCGGCGCCTGCTCGAGCGCCGCCAGGCCGACTTCGGAGGTGATGAAGAAAAAGCGCAGCTCCGCGGCCATCGGCTGCAACCGTTGCAGCCAGTCCGCGGGCGCGTACAACTCGACCTCGGCCTGCAGCGATCCGCCGAGTTTGCCCTCGTTGCGCAGCATCTCGATCTGTTTCTGCACCGCCGAACGCAGCTCGCCCAACCGCGCGATCAGCGCCGCCTCGTCAGCCGCGAACTCGAACCCGGCGAACAACGGCGCGATCTCGGCCCAGGTCGCGAGCCACACCGATGGCGGCCGCGGCGCCGGCAGATAGCGCCACACTTCGGCGGCGGTAAACGGCGTGATCGGCATCAACGCCCGCACCATCACCTCGAGCGCGGCCGCCATCGCGGTCTGCGCCGAACGCCGCGCCAATGATTTCTCCGGCAGGGTGTAGATGCGGTCCTTGATCATGTCCAGGTAGCCAGCACCCATATCGACCGTGCAGAAGCGCATCAGCTCCTGGACCAGGGCAGCGAACTGCCAGGTATCGGCACCGGCGACGATCTCGCCGCTGGCATCCGGCCCATACACGCGCCGCGCCAGCCCCAGCAGTTGCTGCGCCTGGCCGAGCGCCCAGCGATCGAGCAACAGCATCTGCGCCGGCGCCACCGCGTCCTTGGCCGGGTCGAAACCGCTCAGATTGGCGAGCAGGAAGCGCGCCGTGTTGCGCAGCCGTCGATAGGTATCGGCGGCCCGTTTCAGGATCTCGTCGGACACGCACATTTCGTTGCGGTAATCGGTCGAAGCGGTCCACAGCCTGAGCACATCGGCGCCGAGCGTGTCGATCACCTTCTGCGGGGCGACCACATTGCCGAGCGACTTCGACTGCTTGCGGCCCTGGGCATCGACGGTGAAGCCGTGGGTGATCACTTCCGTGTACGGCGCGCGCCGATCGAGCGCGACCGCGGTCAGCAGCGAGGACTGGAACCAGCCGCGGTGCTGGTCGGAACCCTCCAGATAGATCACCCCGGCGCGCTCGCCGGCCAGCTCGGCACGCTTGTTGAGCACGCAATAATGGGTGACCCCGGAATCGAACCAGACGTCGAGGATATCGCCGACCTTTTCGTAGTCGGCCGCCTCGTCGCCGAGCAGCTCGGCCGGATCCAGGTCGGCCCAGGCATCGACCCCGTTGGCTTCGACCCGTTCGGCGATCAGCGTAAGCAGGGCGACCGTGCGCGGGTGCGGCTCACCGCTCGCCTTGTGAATGAAGATCGCGATCGGCACGCCCCAGGTACGTTGGCGCGAAATGCACCAGTCCGGGCGATTCCTGACCATCAGACTGATCCGTTCCTCGCCCCAGTCGGGCAGCCAGCGCACCTGCTTGATCGCGGCCAGTGCATCGGCCCGCAGGCCGGCCTGGTCCATGCTGATGAACCACTGCGGGGTGGCGCGAAACGCGACCGGGGTCTTGTGCCGCCAACAGTGCGGATAGCTGTGCACGATGGTCTCCGCGGCGAGCAATACGCCGCGTTCGCGCAGCAAGCCGAGGATGGCCTCGTTCGCCTTCCACACATGCAGACCATCGACCAGCCCGGTGCCGGGCAGGAACACGCCGTTGCCGGCGACCGGATTGAGCACGCCGATGCCATATTTCTGGCCGACCACGAAATCTTCCTGGCCGTGCCCGGGCGCGGTATGCACGGCGCCGGTACCGGATTCGGTGGTGACATGCTCGCCGAGGATCACCGGCACTTGGCGATCGTAGAAACAGTGCCTGAGCAACAAGTGTTCGAGCGCCGCGCCACGCGCCCGGCCCAGCACCAGCGGGGAATCGATACTGAAGCGGGCCGCGCAACTCGCCAGCAGATCTTCGGCCACGACGATCAACACCCGCTGGCCGCTGCGCGCGCCGGCTTCGATCAGCACGTAATCGAAGTCGGCGTTTACCGCCACCGCGAGATTGGCCGGCAGGGTCCACGGCGTGGTCGTCCAGATCGGCAGCGCGACGATGGCGCTACCCGCATCCACGTCGAACTTCGCCGCCAGCGCGCGCGCATCGACCGCGTCGAAGGCGACATCAATGGCGGCCGAGGATTTGTCGGCGTATTCGATCTCGGCCTCGGCCAGCGCCGAGCCGCAGTCGAAGCACCAATGCACCGGCTTGACCCCGCGCGCCAAGTGGCCGTTGTCGATGATGCGCGCGAGCGCACGCAACATGCCCGCCTCGAAGCCGTAGTCCATGGTGCGGTACGGCTGCTCCCAGGTGCCGAGCACGCCGAGCCGCTTGAAATCCTCGCGCTGTGCGTCGATCTGGCGGGCGGCATAATCGCGGCAGTGCTGGCGAAACGCGCGCGCATCGACTTTGACCCCGACCTTGCCGATTTCCTTTTCGACCGCAAGCTCGATCGGCAGGCCGTGGCAATCCCAGCCCGGCACATAGGCGCTCTGGAAACCGGCCAGCAGCTTGGCCTTGACCACGATGTCCTTGAGCGTCTTGTTGACCGCGTGGCCAATATGGATCGGGCCGTTGGCATAGGGCGGGCCATCGTGCAGCACGAACTTCGGCCGCGCGGCGGTCGCCGCGAGTACCTGCGCGTACAACCCGTCTTGTTCCCAGGCCGCGAGCGCCACCGGCTCGCGGCTGGGCAGGTCGCCCTTCATGGGGAAGTCCGTCACCGGCAAATGGATGGTGGATTTGTAATCGATGCTCACGGCCTGCCTTTAAGAAAAGAATGCGTGAAAAGTGTACTTGGGAAAGCGTCTTTGGTTTTCGGTTTTCGGTTTTCGGTTTTCGGTGTTCTGTTCTGTGTTCTGTGTTCTGTGTTCTGTGTTCTGTGTTCTGTGTTCGGGTCACAGCTCCTCCGAAAACCGAAAACCGA
>JBGSKT010000480.1:0-1754 GCA_041741075.1 Lysobacterales bacterium | reverse complement strand
GGCGGATCGAATCGCTGGCCGGACGCGGCGGCATGGGCGAGGTGTACCGGGCCAGCCGCGCCGATGGTGCGTTCGAGCGCACCGTGGCGATCAAGCGGGTCGCCCGCGGCAACACTGGGTTCGATGCGCGCTTTGCGACCGAGCGCGTTCTGCTGGCCAGGCTCGATCATCCGGCGATCGCACGCCTGATCGACGGCGGTGTGGATGGCGAGGGCCGGCCGTACCTGGTGATGGAATGGGTCGATGGAACCGGGTTGCAGGAGTGGCTGCACCAGCCGCAGACGCTGGCGACCCGGCTCGACCTGCTGGAATGTCTGGCCGATGCCCTGGTCGCCGCGCATCGCTCCCTGGTCGTGCACCGCGATCTGAAGCCGGCCAATGTGCGAGTGACCGCGGCGGGACTGCCCAAGCTGCTGGACTTCGGCATCGCCAAGCTGCTCGACGAGCCGGATAGCGACGCCGGCGCGACCCTGGGCCTGTTCTCGCCGCAGTACGCCGCACCCGAGCAATTGGCTGGCGGCGGGGTATCGACCTTGACCGATGTGCATGGTTTCGGCCTGGTGATGTACGAAGTGCTAAGCGGGCAGCGGGCGTTTCCCAGCGCCGCCAACAGCCTTGCCGATAGCGTTCGGGCGATCTGCGAACAGGACCCGCTGTTGCCCAGTGTGGCGGCGCGATCCTCGACATTGCCGTATTCGCCCCGACTGCTGGCCGGTGACCTGGACGCAATCACCGCCCGCTGCCTGGCCAAGCAGCCGCAGGCGCGCTACGCCGGCATGGCCGAGCTGC
Source organism: Lysobacterales bacterium (assembly GCA_041741075.1). Lineage (GTDB taxonomy): Bacteria > Pseudomonadota > Gammaproteobacteria > Xanthomonadales > Ahniellaceae > 0-14-3-00-62-12. The sequence goes on along the minus strand of JBGSKT010000480.1, from coordinate 965 downwards.
TGGCCGATCTTCAGCGCCATCGTCGGCACCGCCCGGTCGAGGCGCGGAATGGGCGTTGGCGTTACCGCAGTCGGCTCTGGCTGCGCCGCAACTGGCTGGCGGCGTTGCTCGGTGGATTGGTCGCACTGGCCTTGCTGCTCGGCCTGGCAACGGCTGCCTGGCAGGCGCGGATCGCCAGCAGCGAACGCGATCAGGCGCACAGCGAAACCGCCATGCAGGAAGCCCTGCGCGAACATTTCATGCTGGTCTTGAACGAAGCGGCCGGCGCCGACAGCGCAAGCGTGCGCGAAGTGCTGGACGCCAGCATCGTCGGTATCGAGGATCAGTATCCGCAATCCCCGGTCCTGCGCCAGGACCTGATGCTGGCCCTGGCCGATGTCTATTTCCACATCGGCGATTACCTGACCGCCCGCCAGTTGCTGGAAAAGCTGAAGGTGACCGGAAGCGATGCAGCGGCCGATCTGCGTCGCATCAAGGTGGGCTTGCAGTTCGCCCTGGTGCTGATCCCGCTCGGCGATCTGGATGCTGCCGATCGCGCATTGCAGCAGGTCGAGGCAGCGCCAGGCGGTGTCACCCTGGCGCGTAGCCTGCAAGCCGAGATCGTCATGGCGCGCGCGAACTGGTGGCGGGCCAAAGGGGAGTTTGCCCGTGGCCTGGCCTTGCAGGAAAGTGCGGTGGCCGAACTGCGGCGGGCGCCGGAAGTCACCCCACGGGTCCTCGGGACCGCCATCGCCAACCTGGCCGTGGCCTACCTGCAGGCCGGCCAGCTGGACGCGGCCGAGACCGAAAATCAACGCGCACTGAAAATTTTTCGTGACGCCGAGTTGCCGATCAATTCCAGCCTGCCGGTAGTTCTCGCCAACCTCGGCCATCTGGCGGTCTGGCGTGGTGAACCGCAGCTGGCGCTGGCGCGTTACGATCAGGCGCTGGCGGCCACCCTGCACAGTGCCACGCGCACGCCGGCC
>JBGSKT010000479.1:0-1570 GCA_041741075.1 Lysobacterales bacterium | reverse complement strand
GCCGACCTCGGCGATCGGCTGGGACAGGCCGAACAGCACTGGGCCGGCCTGGCCGAGCGCCTCGATGCCGGCAGCCGGCAGCGCTTTGCCGGTTTGTTGACCACGCTTCGGCACATGCAATCGGCGGCGAGCCGGCCCAGCGTCGATCCGGCACTGGCACCGGCAGCGGCAGCGGAACCGGTCGCTGCGGAAATCACCGAACAGGACGCCGAACCGGCAGCAGCCGAGCTGGACACGGCAGCGCCCAACGCTGTTCCAGTTGACCACTCGGCATTCCTGCGCTTCGCCACCGATACCATGGCCGGCCATGCGGCCGATACCGCCGCGCTCGACGCCGTGCGCGCGCGCCTGCGTGGTGAATTCGCCCCGGCAATGGATGCACCCGAACAAGCGATCGCGCGGGCAGAACTGCTGGCCTGGCTGGATACCGAGACGGACCGGCTGAACGACCTCGAACAGCAGCGCCAGCAGCGTTTGCAACACTGGCAGACCGCGCTCGACAGTTTTGCCGCAGCGGTCGAGGCCGGGCAAATTCAGCTTGCGCGTGCGGCGCGGGCCAGTGTGCAGGCGCTGGGCACGGCCTTGGACGATCGGCCGACAGCGGCCGCGCAGCGTCGCCTGGCCGATATCGAACACGCCTTCGACAAACTCGCGCACTGGCAGCAGTGGTCGAACAACAACCAGCGCAAGCGCCTGTGCGAGCAGATCGAGGCCAGCATCGGCAGCGGCGAACATCCGGACGCCCTGCTCACCCGGATCAAGGACGCGCAAGCCGAATGGCAGCGCCTGGCCGAGATGGAGGGCGAACTCGCCAGCGGCCAGGCCTACAGCCGACTCGACGGACGCTTTCGGGCGTTGTGCGCCCGGGCGATCGCGCCGGCGCGGCCCTACCTGCAAAAGCGCAGCGCGCTGCGTGCGGAAAAGCAGTCCGAACTCGCCACCCGCATCGATGCCATCGAGCTGCGCTTTCGGGACGTTGCCGCCGAAGCCGATGTTTTTCCCCTGGCACGCGAATTGCGCGAAGCCTGGCCTCTGCTCGACGCACTGAACGGACGCGAGCGCAGCCGTCTCGGCGAACGGCTGCGCCAGCTCAAGTCCGCGATCGACGCCCGCATCGAACAGGACCGCGAGACCGCACGCGCCGCCAAGCAATCCTTCATCGCCAGGTTGCGCCGCCAGCTCGGCGGTCTGGACAATGCCGCGGCAATCGCCATCGCCAAGGACGCCAGCATCCGCTGGAAATCCCTGACCCGCGCCGACCGCAAGAGCGAACAACTGCTATGGGAGGAGTTCCGCGGCCTGATCGACCCGCTGTTCGAAAGCGCCCGCACCGATCAGAACCAGCGCGAGGCCAAGGCCAGCGCCGACCGGCAGGAACTCGACGCGATCCTGGTCGGCCTCGGCCAGCTGGTCGCCAGCGCCGATTCGCTGGCGACACTGGACAGCGAATCCGCCCGCCTCCATCAACGCTGGCAGTCGCTGGACCAACCCAGCCGCGATGATGAGCGCCGGCTCGAACAATTGCGCAGCGGGATCGAGCGCCGCCGTACCGAATTCGTCGCCGCCCAGG
>JBGSKT010000478.1:0-2590 GCA_041741075.1 Lysobacterales bacterium | reverse complement strand
GCGGAGCAGGCGCGGCAGCAGGAGTTGCCGGCGGCGCAACCGGTGCGGGCGGAGCCATTTCCGCCGCCGCACGAGGCGGTGGAGGTGGCGGTGCGACAGGCATTGGGGCGACGGGGATCGGCGCCTCGGGTAATGGGATGCTGGTCTGCACTGCAACATGCTTGGCTGCAGCCGTCTTGGTGACAGCGGTTTTGGCGACACGCGGCTTACGCGTGCGCTTCTCGGCGGTTTCGCCGGATTCGGGGGTCTTGTCTGACAAGCGGAATTCCTCGCAGCTGCGAGCGCCCGCGGTGCGCGGGCGGGATCAGGAGTGGGTGGTCGGTTAAGACGGAATGGCGCGGCGCCGGGGGCGCGTCGTTTTCGGGAAACTAGCATCCGCAAGGCGCGGCGGCAAGTCCTTGGAATGAAGTCCGGTTCAGATCAGAGCCGAGGCGAGTGATTCCCCAAGCCATGACCTCACCCCGGAGCCGATGCCACCTGGCAGGTTGGCGGGTCGGAAAACCCGCTCTCCCGGGCCTGCGCGATGGCACCGTTTTATTTCAGAAAATTCGATCCGGAAGATTCGATATGAGGCGACTCAGAGCGCCTTGTCGATCAGCTGCGCCAGCTGCGGCTTGCCGACGGCGCCGATCTGGGTGCCGTGGACCTGGCCGTTCTTGAACATCAACAGCATCGGAATGCTGCGGGCATTGAAGCGACGGCCGAGGTTGGGATGGTCCTGGACATCGACTTTCACGACCTTGGCGCGGCCGTCGTATTCGTCCGCAAGCTGGTTCAGCAGCGGCGCGATCATCTTGCAGGGGCCGCACCACGGGGCCCAGAAATCGACGAGAACCGGCACATCGGATTCAAGGACGATCGCATCGAAATCGGCGTCGGTGGCATGGGTGATCTTGTCGCTCACAGGGTTCTCCGGATGAACAGACGCGCCGGACGGCGCATCGGGGCTGATCTGGCCTGGTCCGATCGGGTGGACCAAGGCGATGGGTCTGGGCTCTGGGCTGGAGCTCTAGGCCGGGCTCAGGCTGTTACACTGCGGGCTTGCATCGCCGGCTTCAAGGGGTTGTTCCGAAAGGAGTACCCCGGACCGAGCGCCACATCCCGGCAGTGCGCAGAGGCCTGCAGTCTGCTTCCCCACGCCCGCCCGCGCAAGCGCAGCCCCCTGCGCCGCCCCGCACTCAATGCCAGAAGATGAGCGAAAAACCCCTAACCGACATCACTTTTTCCTCCTTCGAGCTGCATCCGGCGCTGTTGGCCGGGCTCGAAGCCGCGGGCTTCACCCGCTGCACGCCCATTCAGGCGCTGACTCTGCCGGTGACCTTGCCCGGCCGCGATGTCGCCGGCCAGGCACAGACCGGTACCGGCAAGACCCTCGCCTTTCTGGTGACGGTCATCAACCGCCTCCTGTCCCGCCCCGCCCTGGCTGAACGCAAGCCGGAAGACCCCCGTGCCCTGATCCTCGCGCCGACCCGCGAACTGGCGATCCAGATCCACAAGGATGCCGTGAAGTTCGGCGCCGATCTGGGCCTGAAGTTCGCCCTGGTCTACGGCGGCGTGGACTACGACAAGCAGCGCGCGCTGCTGCAGGCGGGCGCCGACGTGATCATCGCCACCCCGGGCCGGCTGATCGACTACGTCAAACAGCACAAGGTCGTCAGCCTCCACGCCTGCGAAGTCTGCGTGCTGGACGAAGCCGACCGCATGTTCGACCTCGGCTTCATCAAGGACATCCGCTTCCTGCTGCGGCGCATGCCGGCCTGCACCGAGCGCCAGACCCTGCTGTTCTCGGCCACGCTCAGCCATCGTGTGCTGGAGCTGGCCTACGAGCACATGAACGATCCGGAAAAGATCGTCGTCGAAAGCGAATACATCACCAACTCGAAAGTGCGGCAGCTGATGTACTACCCGGCCGACGACGAGAAGATCCCGCTACTTCTGGGCCTGCTGTCGCGCAGCGAAGGCGCGCGGACGATGGTGTTCGTGAACACCAAGGTCTTCGTCGAACGCGTCGCCCGCGCACTGGACCGCGCCGGCTACCGGGTTGGCGTGCTCAGCGGCGACGTACCGCAGAAGAAGCGCGAATCGCTGCTGAAGAAATTCCAAGCCGGCCAGCTCGAACTGCTGGTCGCCACCGATGTGGCCGCGCGCGGCCTGCACATCGACGGCGTCAGCCACGTCTACAACTACGATCTGCCGTTCGATGCCGAGGATTACGTCCACCGCATCGGCCGTACTGCACGTCTGGGTGCGGAAGGCGACGCGATCAGCTTCGCCTGCGAGCGCTACGCGATGTCGCTGCCCGACATCGAGGCCTACATCGAACAGAAGATCCCGTCCGAACCGGTCACCCGCGAACTGATGACCGCGCTGCCGCGCCCGGAGCGCGAGCGCCAGGCAGTGGTGGAAGGCGAGGACGGCGACAGCGACGACAGCCTGAGCACGATCTTCCGCGAAGCGCGCGAAGCCCGTGCGGCCGACGATTCCAAACGTGGCGGCGGACGCAGTGGTGGTCGCAGCAGCAGTGGCGGCCCCGGTGGCCGCTCCAGCGGGCCACGCACGGGCGGCCCGCGTTCGTCGAGCGGCACTGGCA
>JBGSKT010000477.1:0-6097 GCA_041741075.1 Lysobacterales bacterium | reverse complement strand
GGCAGCTCGGCCACACAACGCAACAGCAACGCACCCCAGTCGTGGTGCGTGGCCTGCCGGTCCGGCGCCAGCGGCCCCTGCACGCAGGGATCGATGGCGTCTTCCAGCAGCGGATCGAACGACTCGGCCTGACGCACCCCGGCACGCCGGACCGCGTCGATCACCGTGGTCGCCACCACCTTCTGTATGTAAGACGCAGGGAAGTCGAGAGTTTTGTCACTGTCGAGCAATTTCCACAGCTTGATGCGCACTTCCTGCTCGATGTCGTCGGCATCGAGCCTGGCATCCCGGCCGCAGTGGCTGTCGACCAGCATGCGCAGCCGGGCGCCAAAACGCAGCAGGATGGCGTCGACCGGATGCGGGCGGGGCTTGGACACAGGAAGCTTGGGCCTGAAATGGATACGAATTGGTTGCCGGCTGCCGCCAGTTCATGGCAGGAACGCAGCCAGGCTTGGCAATCAGACTTTTCCCGCCGATCGGGGTAGGCTGGTGCCACGACCACAATGGTAGCCCGAGGACAGAACGATGGCAGGCCTGAAGAAGAAGCGCTATCTGGAGCACATGGAACCACTGCAGATCCGGCTATGCGAGCTGCAACGCGCGATCCAGCAGAGCGGGCAGCGGCTGCTGATCCTATTCGAGGGCCGAGATACCGCCGGCAAGGGCGGTGCCATCAACTGTTTCACCCAGGTGTTGAACCCGCGTTACTGCCGGGTCGCGGCGCTGCCCAAGCCGGACGAACGCGAACGCAGTCAATGGTATTTCCAGCGCTATGTGGCCGAGCTGCCGGCGGCCGGAGAAATGGTGCTGTTCGATCGCAGTTGGTACAACCGCGGCGGTGTCGAAAAAGTCATGGGTTTCTGCACCGAGGTCGAATACCGGCGTTTTCTGACGCAGGTGCCGAGTTTCGAGAAACTGCTGGTCGACGACGGCATCATCTTGCTCAAGTACTGGTTCGCGGTCGATCAGGAGCAACAGGAGGAACGCTTCGCCGAACGCGTGCTGGATCCGACCAAGCGCTGGAAAATCTCGCCGATCGACCTGGCTGCACGCGAGAAGTACGACGACTACACCAGTGCCCGCGACGCGTTTTTCAAGGTCTCGCATACCGCCTGGGCGCCGTGGTTTGTGGTCGATGCCAACGACCAGCGCCGCGCCCGGCTGAACATGATCGCGCACGCGCTCGCCACCCTGCCCGCGGCCAAGGCCGGCGAACCGGTACTGGAACTGCCGCGGCTCAAGCGCCGGCGGCTGGGCCAGGACGTGATCGGTGCGGAGGCGATATTGGTACCGGAAACCTATTGAGCCGCCGCTGCGCTCACCGCCAGCCTACGTTCACAGCGCCAGTGCTTCGCCCAATTCGGTTGGCCGGGCTATCCGGTTTTGTCACAAGTACTCAATCGATCCGGAAACCGGTCACTTGCGGGGGCGGGTCCAGGTCTTCGCGCTGCATGGCGTCCACGCGGGCGAATCGCGGTCCGTGCTGCAACCACTCGGCGATGGCGCTGAGCGCGGCTTCGGCGCCGACCGCGAGCACCTCCACACTGCCGTCATCCAGATTGCGGGCGTAGCCAGCGAGGCCCAGTCGCTCGGCCTCACGCCGAGTGCTGGCGCGAAAGCCGACCCCCTGGACCCGGCCAGCGACCCGGAAACGGGCAGCGATCATGACCGGATCAGGATTTTTTGCCCTTGCGCGCGATGATCTTTTCGATATCGCCGCGGGTGACCGGCCCCATGATGCGGCTCGCCAGACTGCCATCCGGCGCGATCAGATAGGTGGTCGGCAAGCCACGCGGCACGTCGAAGGCACTGGGCGGGTTGTAGACATCGACCACCGCGATTGGATACACCACCGGGTGTTCCTTGATGAACGCCTGCATTTCCGCGATTTCGATTTCCTCGAAGGCCAGCCCGATCACCGAAATATCCTCGCGCTCGGCGTCCATCGCCGACAGTTCCGGCATTTCGCGCAGACAGGGGGGGCACCAGGTCGCCCAGTAGTTGACCACCACCCAGTGTCCGCGCTGGTCCTTCAGGTCATAGCTCTTCCCGTCTAGGGTCGTCACCTTGAGCTCGGGATGCGGCACCAAAGCGGTCTGCGCCGCCAGCGGCGCGAGCATCGGGGCCAGCAGGAGCAGGGATGCAATCAGAAATTTCATGGCAGATTCCTAGAGTTGGACCGGGTTCCAGCGGGCGGCCGGGCTCGGGTCCGCTGGCTATCGGCGCTTGGACCGCCCAAACGGGCATAATCGTACAGATCGCACACGGACAGCACCATGAGCAATTCAGCTTCGAGCCCAATCACCATCCTGATTCTGTACTACAGCCGCCACGGCAGTACCGCCGCACTCGCGCGCCTGATCGCCGACGGGGTGGGCCAGGTGCCGGGCGCGGTCGCCCGACTGCGCACGGTCCCGGCGATCCGCAGCCAGGCCGAATCGGCGCCCGCCGAGACCATTCCCGAAGAGGGGCCGCCCTATGCACAGTTGTCCGACCTGGCCGATTGCGCGGCGCTGATCCTCGGCAGCCCGACCCGCTTCGGCAATATGGCGGCCGCCTTGAAGTATTTTCTCGATGGCAGCGCGTCCGAGTGGTTGTCGGGCGCACTGTCCGGCAAGCCGGCGGCCTGTTTCACTTCGACCGCCAGCCTGCACGGCGGCCAGGAGACCACCCTGCTCAGCATGATGCTGCCGCTGCTGCATCACGGCATGCTGCTGCTCGGCCTGCCCTACAGCGAACCGGCGCTATCGGCGACCCGCAGTGGCGGCAGTCCTTACGGTGCCAGCCATTTTGCCGGCGCCAGCGGCGATCTGCCGATCAGCAGCGAAGAACGCAGCCTGTGCCACGCACTCGGTCGCCGCGTGGCCGAACTGGCCGTGCGCCTGCGGAGTCAGGCATGAACCGTTATTACCGCGTCGCCACTCTGGCCCTGGTGTTGCTGGCCTCGTTGCAGGTGCTCTGGTACGGATGGCTGGCGCCACCGGCCACGCTGCCGGTTCCGGCGGCACTGGCATTGGCTCTGCTGCTGTTTGCCGCACCGCTGTTTGCGGCCCGATCCGGCGTTCATGCCGGCCTGCTGATTGGCGCGCTGATCGCACTGGTGTATTTTGCCCATGGGGTGATGGAGGCGTTTGCCAATCCGGCGGTGCGCGGCCTGGCCACCGCCGAAATTGTGTTCAGCCTGACCGTGGTCCTCAGCGCCGGCTGGCCGGCGTGGCAGAAAGCACTCGGCAAGCGTCGCGGTTCGAGCGGCGCTTGAGCCGGCTGCGCACCACGATCGGCAGCGTCTGCCACCCCGAACAACGCCCCAAGGAGAAGCGCATGGGCTTTACCCAATCACCGCCGGTATTGTCTAACCAGTACCTGGACGACCGACTGTTGCGCTCGTTGCTGCGCCGCGTGCTGCCGGCCAATATGCTGGCGGAAATCGAACCTGGTCTGACCGAATTCGGCGAGCTGGTCGCGACCGAGCTGTATCCGGCGCAGCTGCGCGAGCACGCGTTCAAACCGGAGCTGACCCAGTTCGATGCCTATGGCAACCGCATCGACCGGGTCAGCCTGTCGCCGTTCTGGCAGGCCGCTCCGGCGCTGGCGGCGCGCCACGGACTGGTCGCCAGCGGCTACGAATCCACCTGGGGCGCGCATGCGCGCCTGCACCAGTTTGCTTTGGTCTACCTATTCCATCCGTCCAGCGAAATCTTCTCCTGCCCGCTGGCGATGACCGATGGTGCCGCCCGCTGCCTGCTCGACAGTGGCAACCAGACCCTGATCGACCGCGCCGTGCCGCGCCTGACCAGCCGCGATCCGGCACAGGCGTGGATCAGCGGGCAATGGATGACCGAGACCAGCGGTGGTTCCGATGTCAGCGGCAGCGAAACCATCGCCCGCCAGGACGAACGCGGTCGCTGGCGGCTGCACGGCCGCAAGTGGTTCGCTTCCGCCATCGTCGCCGATATGGCCATGGTGCTGGCCCGGCCCGAGAGCAATGGCCCCGGCGCCGACAACCTGGCGTTGTTCTATATCGAGCCGCGCAAGGCCGACGGTCGCCTGCGCAACATCGAAATCGAGCGACTCAAGGACAAGCTCGGCACGCGCAAGCTGCCGACCGCGGAAATCCAGCTGAACGGCACACCGGCAGAACTGGTCGGCGAGTCCCGCCATGGCGTGCGGGCGATCGCGCCGGTGCTGAACATCACCCGCATGTGGAACGCGGTCTGCGCCATCGCCAGTCTGCGCCGCGCGCTGGCGTTGGCCCGTGATTACGCCACGCGCCGCATCGTATTCGGCATGCCATTGATCGATCAGCCCTTGCACCAGCAGACCCTGGCCGACCTGCAAACGGAACTGGAGGGCGCGTTTCATCTGACCTTCTACGTCGCCGAGCTGATCGGCCGCAGCGAGCACAACCGCAGCGACACGACTTCGGCGCAGTTGCTGCGGCTACTCACGCCGATCGTCAAGTTGACCACCGCCAAGGTCGCCGTGGCCGGGGTCAGCGAGGCGCTGGAGTGCTTCGGCGGCGCCGGCTATATCGAAGACACCGGCTTGCCCGAGCTATTGCGCGACACCCAGGTGCTGCCGATCTGGGAGGGCACCAGCAATGTGCTGTCGCTCGATGTGCTGAAGGTGCTCAAGCAGATCGGTGGCCTGCAGCATTACCTGACGGTGATCCGTAGTCTGACTGCGCAGGCCAGCCTGCCCGAACTGGAAGCTGTGGTGAAAGTGGTGCGCGAGACCACCACCGCGATCGCCGAATGGATCCAGAAGCGCTCGGGCCAGAAAGACGACTTGCAGTCCGGCGCCCGCGGGCTCGCGCTCAGCATGGGTCGCACCCTGGCGCTGGCGCTGTTGGCGCGGCACGCCGACTGGAGCTTCCGCGCCGAGGGCGATCCGCGTCCACTCCACGCCGCCCGCCGCTATGCCCGCATCGGCTGCCACCGCCTGATCGAAAACGGCGAAGCCGAGGCCCGCATGCTGTCCAGCGACATCTACGCCTGACCCTCTTTCTGCCTGCGAGTTTGACCGTGGACCATCTCTGCATCATCAGTACCGGCGGCACCATCGACAAGATTTATTTCGACGACAAGTCGGATTACCAGATCGGCGCGCCACAGATCGGCGAGATACTGCATGGTATCGGCGTGGCATTCCGGATCGAACTGATCCCGGTGCTGCGCAAAGACAGCCTGCACCTGACCGATGAAGATCGCGATCTGGTCCGGCGCACCATCGAAGCACAGCCGGCACGGCACATCCTGGTCACCCACGGCACCGACAGCATGATCGCCACCGCCAAGGTGCTGGCCGCGATCAAGGACAAGGTGATCGTGCTGACCGGGGCGCTCAATCCAGCCCGGTTCCAGGGTTCGGATGCGGTCTTCAATATCGGCTGCGCGGTCGGCGCCGTGCAATGCCTGGCGCCGGGCGTCTACATCGCCATGAACGGACGCATCTGGAATCCGGCCGAAGTGCGCAAGAACGTGGCCGCCAACCGCTTCGAACCGATTCCCAGCGATGCAGGATAGACGACAGACGACACCGGAGCCGGGATGGACGGTTGTTGTAGGAGCGACGGCACGTCGCGACGGTCGATTCGATGGCCGGTTGTTGTGGGAGCGACGGAACGTCGCGACTGCCCCCCGATTGGCAAGTCGCGACGTTCCGTCGCTCCCACAGTCGCTCCCACATCCCCGGATTTGCTCCCACAAAAAAAACCCCGGCCGAAGCCGGGGTTGGTTTTTGTTGCGGTGCTTGGATTGGGTGGGATGGTGGATGCAGTGCGCTTAGCCACCCTACCTCCGTCGCCCCGGCGAACGCCGGGGCCCAGTTCTGTCCTCTGTCTTCTGTCCTCTGTCCTCAGAACTGCATCGACCAGCTGTTCAACTTGCCGGTGTCGCCGTTGGCGTTGTCGTTGACCCGCATGTTCCAGGTGCCATTGGCAACTTCGCTCGATGCGTTGATGGTGACCGTCTTGATCACGTTGTCCTTGCTGCCGCCACTACGGTTGTGGAGGTTGTACAGGGTGCCGTCCGGGGCGACCAGATCGACCTTCAGATCACCCTGGTAGGTATGGGTGATGTTGACCGATACCTTGAGC
>JBGSKT010000476.1:0-1673 GCA_041741075.1 Lysobacterales bacterium | reverse complement strand
ACCCGGATCAGCATGGCGCGGGCGCGTGCCTCGGCGGCGTCGTTCTCGGCAAGCTCCAGCGGCAGCATCACGTTTTCCAGGGCGCTCAGTGCCGGCAGCAACTGGAAGCTCTGGAACACGAAGCCGACCTGCTCGCCGCGCAACCGGGCGCGGCCATCCTCATCCAGATCCTGAAGCGCCACGCCGGAGAGCCGCACACTGCCGCTGCTGGCGCTATCCAGGCCGGCCAGCAGGCCAAGCAAGGTGGACTTGCCCGAGCCCGAGGCACCGATGATGGCGACCGATTCGCCTGGGTCGATGCGAAAGCTGATCTCGTGCAGAATGACCAGTGGCCGATCCGGCAGCGCCACGGTTTTGCCGAGCGCGCGGACATCGAGCATCGCCACGGCGGTCGGGGGCGTGGTCCGGGCATGCGCAGATAGGGACATCGAAGATTTTCCTCTACGCGGGGATTGGGTGAAAAAACCGCCCACCGGCGGCGAGCGTCTGCGGGCATTCAGCCTCAGCGCCGTCGGCTCGGGGATACTGACCGGCCACGCCGGGTTTTCCCGTCCATCGTGGCACATCGTTCCGGAGACTCCGCCCGCCATGCTCTCATCCGCCACCCTGCGTCCCGCCCTGGCCGGATTCTGTCTGCATCGGCTGCTGTTGGTCTTGCTGCTCGTGCTCGGTTACTTGGGGCCGGCAGCGGCCGCGAACAAGACCCGCACCCTGCTGGTATTCGGCGACTCGCTGTCGGCCGCCTACGGTCTGCCCATTGAACAGGGCTGGGTCGGCCTGCTCGCCGCCCGCCTCGATGCCGAAAAAGCCCCATGGCGCGTGGTCAATGCCAGCGTCAGCGGCGAGACCACGGCCGGCGGTCGCGCCCGCATCGAGGACGCATTGCGCGTCCAGCAGCCGTCGCTGGTGATCATCGAACTCGGCGCCAACGACGGCCTGCGCGGACTGTCGCTGGAGCTGATGCAGCACAATCTGGAGCGCATGATCCTGGCTTCGCAGCAGGCCGGCGCCGGGGTGCTGCTGATCGGCATGCGCATACCGCCGAACTACGGCCCGGAGTACACAGCGGGATTCAGCGCCGTCTATACCGAACTGGCGCACAAGTACCAGCTCCCGCTAGTGCCGTTTCTGCTCGCACCAATCAGCGCCGACCGCAGCAACTTTCAGGAAGATAACCTGCACCCGGCCGCGGCGGCGCAAGCAAAACTCCTGGCCCACGTATGGACCGCGCTGGCGCCCTTGCTGGCTTCGCCACGCAGGCCGTGAACGGCGCTCGGATTCCACGCCGATGACAAACATCCCGGCCATCGATGGCATCGCGGCCAGCCACCTGCAACTGCCTGCGGGGCCGTGGCGGACCGTGTTCGAAGCACTGTGCGCGCACTTCCCGCAGATCGACGCGGCGCGCTGGCGGAAGCGCTTCGTCTGCGGCCGGGTGCTCGCCGCCGATGGTCAGGCGTTGAGCATCGACGCCGACTTCCGCGCCGGCGCCCGGATCCATTACTACCGCGAAGTCGAAAACGAGGCTCCGATTCCGTTCGAGGAACGCATCGTTTACCAGGATGCGCGGCTGCTGATCGCCGACAAGCCGCACTTTCTGCAGGTGACGCCGGCTGGTGGCCACGTGCGCGAAACCCTGCTCGGCCGGCTGCAGCGGCGCACCGGCAACGCCG
>JBGSKT010000475.1:0-1893 GCA_041741075.1 Lysobacterales bacterium | reverse complement strand
CGACGGGTAGCTCGCGGTCGCATCGTTGTCGGTCGCACTGTTGCCGGCCGCCGCGATGAACAGGATATCGGCCTGCTCGGCGCGGGTGATGGCGTCTTGCAGCCCCTGCGAGAAACCGCCACCGCCCCAGGAGTTGTTGGTGGCAACCAGATTGAGGTTGTGGCGTAGCTTCAAGTCACTGAAATAGTCGACCGCCAGAATCGCATTGGCGGAGGTTCCGCCACGACGACCGAGAAACTTGGCGTTCAACAGCTTGACGCTCCAGCACACCCCGGCCACGCCCTTGCCATTGCCACCGACTGCACCGATGGTGCCAGCGACATGGGTGCCATGGTCGTCGCCCACGCCATCAAAGGTCGAGCTGTTGTTGCCGTCGAAATCCCAGCCGTGCACATCGTCGACGTAGCCGTTGCCGTCGTCGTCGACATTGTTGCCGGCGATTTCGCCGGGGTTGGTGAAAGCGTTCGCGGCCAGGTCTTCATGGGTGAACATGAAGCCCTCGTCGATGATGCCGACCACCACATTGCTGCAGTCGGGGGTACGCGCCCAGGCTTCGGCGGCGCGGCTGCCAAAGGCGTTGGCCGGCGAGGAATTGTCGCCGTACATGCCCCACAAATTGCCGTTGGTGTAGTGGGTATCGTTGGACACCGCTTGGTGCTGCACGATCCAGTTCGGTTCGGCGAACTCCACCGCCGGGTCGGCGCTGAGCGCGTCGATCGCGGCCTGGGTGGAGGCGAATCCGCGCGTGCTGACCAGCTCCAGATCGCCGCCATGATCGGTGCGATCGCGACCGCGGATCAGGGTCTGTTCGCGCTCGCCAGCGACCCGGCCGAGGGCGCGACTGCGCTCGCCAGCGGTCACGCCATCGCGGTACTGCACGATCAGCTCCCCGGCGACGTGGGCGACGCCACGCTGCAGCTCGGCCCGGACCAGTTCCCGGTTGCCGCTTGCGGCGACCTGGCCCGCGCCCATCAGTGCGACCGCAATGGCTGCCGCGAGTACCGCCTTGTTCGTGTATGTGTTGCTCATTTGGTTCGAATCTCCCCGTGCAATGGGCGCGCACTATGCGGGCCCGGCGCCGCACACCATGCCAGCAAAGCGGCCAACACGGTGACTTTCGGCACATACCGGCCGGGTATTTTTATGCTGCGCCGCCGCAACAGAAGTCCCGATCGGCTGGCGACCGGCGCCGCGCCGGAACGCGGCCGAGGGTGGGGCGCGACCGCGACTTGCAACACCGCCGGTTGCGTCCGATCATGGCGCATGATGAAAGCAAAGCCGCGCGACCCGGGTCTCATCGCCACGATGAATCCCAAACAATCGCAATTCGATGCCCTGGTCCGGGCGACCAGTTCCGAGCTGTTCCGATTCGGTTACTGGCTGTGCGGTAACGAGGCACTGGCCCACGACCTGGTGCAGGAGACCTACCTCAGGGCGTGGCGGTCGATGGACGACCTGCGCGACACCAAGGCGGTCAAGGCCTGGCTGGTCACCATTCTGCGACGCGAGCACGCCCGGTTGTATGAACGCAAGGGGCCGACCTCGTTCGAGCTGATTGATGAACTGGAAATCGCCGATCTGGACTCGCTAAGTCCCGACCAGGCCGGCGAAGACAGTCTGGTCCGGCGCGCAATCGGTGGACTGGATGCCAAGTATCGCGAGCCGCTGTTGATGCAGGTGCTGGGTGGATTCAGTTGTGAAGAGATCGCGAGCCAGCTCAAATTGACGCCGGCAGCGGTGATGACCCAGTTGTTTCGTGCCCGGCAAAAGCTGAAAGCGGCGCTGGGTGGCAATGTTGAAGAGGGCAAGGTGCATGAACTGTCTTGAATTCCGCCGCCAGATTGCGATCACGCCGCGCCAGCTTGATGCGCGCGCGCGCGGCCACCGCGAGGC
>JBGSKT010000474.1:0-3371 GCA_041741075.1 Lysobacterales bacterium | reverse complement strand
TGTAGGGTCCCCGATGATTGCATAGCTCCAAGGAGTTATACTTTGGCGCTCGCCAGGGGCGTCCTGGAAGCGCTTCTCAAGACCAAGGATTCTGCATGAAACTGAACCTCCACGCCAATGCGACCACCACGCCCAAGACGCGTGCCTACATGTAGCGAATTGGGAAGTACTTCCCCGCTCGTGCTTTGGCCAAAGACGAGCCTAGCTTCAGCTGAGATGTCAGTTCCGGTGGTCGAGGCGAAGGGCACCCAGTGGTGTCCAGTGCCCTTTGTTCCTCGACCGTAGCGATCCCGCGCCTCTTTCGCACTATGTACAACTTCATTAAACGCCGTCGCAAACGCCGCCGTAATCGCGCCATTGGCGAACTGGCCACCGACTAGGCTGGAGGTGGTGCCGCCGAGGATGGCCGAGGCGGCGATCTGGCCGCCGGGGTTGCCGATTCGGCCGATCCGTCCGGCAACGCTTTCGTTCAATCCGGCAGTGAGGAAGCCGTGACCGAACTTGCCGCCTTGCAATACGGCCATGGTACCGCCAACGCTGGCGTGGGCGGCGATCTTGGCGACGGTCTGGCCGGCGGTGAGGCCGGCGGAGTTGACGCGGACGACGTTGCTGGTACTGGCTAGGTTGGCGGACTGTTGGGCGTTGCCGATACTGGCAAAGGTCTCGCCCACCCCGAAGAAGGCGGCCGAGGTGAAGGCGCCGATCAGCGCTCCCTTGGCACCACCGGTCACCGCACCGGCCAATGCACCGCCGGCCACGGCGGTAGCAAATGCCTGACCGACCAGACCTTCGGCCAGCAGGCTTGCCGAGGCACCACTGGTGACGACCGTAATCCCGATCGCTACGCCCAGCTTCAGCGCATTCTTGAAGCTGATATTGCCGCTCGGGTCGGTGGCGCTGAGCGGGTTGTTCTGGACGTAGGCGTAGCGGTTCAGCGACTGCGGGTCGAACGGGTCCTGGACGATGCTGTCGGCCTGGATGAAGCGGCCGAGCACCGGGTCGTACATTCTCCCGTTCATATGAATCAAGCCGACTTTGTCTGCGCCTTCGTGGCCGGTATAACCGTGCGTGGTGTGGGTGGTGTCGAAGTTGAGTTGCTGGAGGATCGTCAGGGTGCCCCAGGGGGTAGGGGCATTGCTGGCGGTCGGGTTGCGGCGGGCGCCGAAGGCGTCGAAGCTCATCTGCTGCAGCACATTGCCGAAGCGATGCGCGATGACATCGGTGCTGCCCAGATGATCGGTGAACAGGTAGTCCTTGCTGCCGCCGCCATCGGAGTTGAGCGTGATCACCAGCACGCCGCCGATATAACGCTTCTTCTCCCAACTGCCGTTTGGCTTCAGGAGGATTTCGACCGCACCGACGTAGTGCGTGGTGGTGATCTCGCCGCTGCCGGTGGCGCTTTCGGTATCCAGTCGCTTATAGCGGCTGCGGCCCGGGCCGTAGAAGAAGCGGGTGTTGTGGTTCGCCACCCAGGACTTGATCTCCTTGACCTGATCGGCGGCGGTGTAGAGGATCTCGCGCTCCTTGACTGCCCCGGCCCAGGTCGCGGTCTGGTTGCCGGCCGGACGGGAACGGGACACCCACTTTTTGGGACGGGAACGACGCTGGACTTTTCTGTCGTGGACTCTTCTCCGGTGCTCCGAGTGCATTTCAGAGGAATGGGTGTTCGGGCCGCAAGGGTGCTTGCTACAATCTACCGCGACGCAACCCATCAGCAGCACAGGGGTTTAGGCAATGAGCGCAATCGAATCGCAATTGCTGGAACGGTTGAGGACGCTGCCGCCGAGCCGGATGGCGGAAGTGGTGGATTTTGTGGAGTTTTTGGTGACGCGGGAGGAACGCGCCGCAGCAGCGCAGCGGCTCAGTGCCGGGCTTGCCAGGCTTGATGCGTTGAAGTTTTCTCCGATCTCCGAGGATGAGATCCAAGCCGAGGTACAGGCCAGTCGTCATCATCGACGTGATCGCCAAGCACGACCAAGTACCTGAGCGCGGGTACGGTGCGCATCGTTGTTGATACGAACTTGCTGGTTTCGGGCGTCATTACGGCTGGCGGGTTACCTCGACGCTTGCTCGACGCTGGCTTGGCCGGTGAATACGAGCTTTGTACGAGCGAGGCGTTGTTGACCGAACTGCTTGATGTGCTCTCCCGCAAAAAATTCTCCGCGCGGCTGCTACGAGCCGAACTCACACCGGAGGGTATCGTCAGTGAGTTGCGCCGCCTGGCAGTGGTGGTGTCGGCCCCAGCCAAACCGCCGCGTGTGGTGCCGACCGACCCTGATGACGACCACGTCATCGCCGCTGCCATCGCAGGCGCTGCCGATGTCATCGCTTCCGGTGACAAGCATGATCTGCTCGCGCTGCGGAGCCATGCGAACATACCCATCATTACCGCAAGGCTCGCACTGGAAAGGCTCGGCGCGCGCCGATAGACAATTGGAATTACTGTCTACCACGAGCGGATCGTCGCCCGGCTCGACGCGTGCGGGCCGGACGGAAGTGCGGGGTCATAGATGGTGGGCGAACGCAGCGAACCCCAACGATCAAGCCGCGCGGCGGAGTTCGGCGCTGTAGTCTCCGGCGCTGCGCGCCTTGAGCCGATCTACGTCTGCTTCCGTCTCATGCCACGGACTGGTTGCCGTTGAAATGGCGTAGGTCGGGTCAAGCGCCGCAGGCGCGGACCCGACACTCTCAACCATTGCCGCAACGCTGAGCATGTCGGCTCCACCGCTGCGCGGCTTGAGCCGACCTACGCCAGGACCGCGCTCAGGACGTAGGTCGGGTCAAGCGCCGCAGGCGCGGACCCGACAAACCGAAACTTTGCCGCCAACTTTCGCACGGCGCGATTCACCGTGGACGGGCACGGGACACCCACTTTTCCGGAAAGGACCGAAACAAGACGGGTCGCTGGAATGGGGCCGGGAAATTTCTGAATTGTGGGTGTCCAGGACTTCGTGTCCAGGACTTCGTGTCACAGGGTTGACGGGGAAATAACTCTGGCGCAGATTACCCTTATCAGAGTAGTGTCAACTCGACGCCCGGAAACCGCCTCTATGCTGACCTCACCCTTGACTCCGGATCAGCCCGTCATGGCGGTCACCGACAAAACCTTCGAAGATTCAGCAGCAGCTCGAGCGCATCACGCAATTGCCCACGGCGCAGCAGTGCGTGGTCATGCAGATGCTCGACGGCGTGCTGCAGAAAGCCGGCCAAGGAGACGCCCATGACCGAAGTCACGCTCAAGCTGCCCGACGACCTGGCCCAGCAGGCACGGCAGGCCGGGCTGCTCAAGCCCCAGGCGCTGGAAACGCTGCTGCGCGAGGCGATGCGCAAGCGGCGCGCGGACCGGCTGTTTGACACGATGGGCCGGCTGC
>JBGSKT010000473.1:0-3843 GCA_041741075.1 Lysobacterales bacterium | reverse complement strand
GCTCGGTTTCGCGGCCGGGGCGGGCGGGCGGGCGAACGGCCACAGGCGGCGCAGGCTGAAGCCATGGGCCGCCGCGGGTTCTACGTCGAACGCATCCAACCCGATGCTGTCGACCAACCGTTCGGCCACCGGGCGCGAGCGCAGGATCTCGTACTGGGTCTGGTAGTACTCACCAAAATCCCACATTTGGCTGGTCTGATAGACATCCTGGATGGCCACGAAGCGCGCGGCATTGCGCTCGATCAACAGGGTCGCGGTAGCCTCATAGATCGGCGTTTCCGAAGAAGCGCGCAACAGCGAAATCATGCCGACGGCGAGCGTCAGCACCAGAATGCCCCACTTGAAGCGCAGCAGGACGCGCAGGTAATCCTGCACGTTGGGCAGTTTGCTGCCCTCGCCGCTGGGCGGGGTTTCGAACGGGTCGCTGGCTGAACTGCTGGTCATTCGGGGTGGCTCCGCGTTTTCTGCGTAAGGTGGATAAGCGCAGCGCATCCACCGGGCAATGCCGACTGAAGGTGGATGCGCTGCGCTTATCCACCCTACGCTAGCAGCGTAGCCCGGATGAAGCGTAACCTAATCCGGGATTTCGGCTCAAAAGAAGCCTTCGTCGACGGTCAGGATATCGCCCGGTCCGACCGCTTCGTCCATCTTGACCGAGCGCGCCTTGCCGCCCTTGGCCTTGACGCCCTCGGGGATGATCGAGATGCGCTTTTCCGAACCGCGCTCGGTCAGGCCCCCGGCCAGCGAAATCGCCTTGCGCACGGTCAGGCCCGGCTGATAGGGAAAACTGCCCGGACTCTTGACCTGGCCATTGATAAAAAACGGTCGGTATTCGCTGATCGTCACCGAGACCTTGGGATTGATCAGATAGTCGCCGCGCAGGCGCTCGGTCAACTGCTGTTCGAGCTGGCGCGGGGTGAGCCCGCTGACTTCGAGATCGCCGAGCAGCGGATAGGTCAGCCGGCCATTGACCGCGATCCGCGTTGCCACCGACAACTCGGTTTCGCCATAGACCACGATGCTGATCACGTCGCCGGCATTGAGGTGATAACTGTTGCTGGCGCTGTCGCTGCCGGCGCCATCTGCGTCCGGCACGGTCGCGGCAGCGCCGAATGCGCCGAGCAGCAGACCGGCAACAGCGGTGAGGCCACGAAAGCCGCCTCGCCAATCCGTACTCAAGGTTTGTCCGCGTATTGCCTGCATCACCGGCCGTTCCATTCTGACCCGCACAGGCTACAGTTTAGGCCAGCAATCCGCCCTTAACCAATCGTGGCGACTTGTGGAGCGCGGGAGACGGGAGACAAAAGACGTAGGTCGGGTCAAGCGCCGCAGGCGTGGACCCGACAATCTGGACCATTGTCGCAACGGTGACCATGTCGGCTCCACCGCTGCGCGGCTTGAGCCGACCTACGGCTCCCACAACCGAACACCGAACACCGCTCCTAAAACGACGCCTCCAGCGACAGCAGCCACTCCTGGCGGTCGTAGTCGAAGCCGGTCAGATCGGAATTGCGCTGGTAGTCGCGGTAACCCGCACCCAGGTGCAGCCAGGGCCGGAACTGGTACTGGGCGGACAAGCCATAGAACCAGGTGTCGTCGCTGCGGCCGCTGTCGCCATGGCGGTCGTTGGCAAAACCGCCGTCGACCGTGGTGCTGAAGCGGTTGTTCCACTGATGCGACCAGCCCAGGGTGACATCGCGGCGCAGGATGAAATCACCGAAGCCATTGGTCTCGTCGGTGTCGCGTCCGCTGGACAGGGTCAGCAGCGAATAGCTGCGCAGCTTGTAACTGAGCTGGGCGCGCCAACTGGTGCCGCTGAAGCTGCCACGGGCCGGGTCCTCGAAGTCCTTCTCGACCCGTCCAAACAGCAAGCGGCCGCTGGTCCGCGCGGTGGCATCGAATTCGACACCGACAAAATAATGATGCTCGGTGCTGTCGAGGGTGGCGAACTGGTAGTTCGACTCGATCCGGTCGACGCTGAACACCACCGAAGTCTTGGGCGCGATGCGCCAGAAAAAGGCGGCGTCCAGGGTGAGATCGTCGCGATCGCGCAGGCGGGTAAAGGCGCGGTTGTTACGGTAGTCGAGCTGCTGATAATGCGCACCCAGCTCGATCCGCCCGCGCGCACCGGGCGCACCAAATCGATAGTTGCCGCCGAAACCGGTTTGATCGTAGCTGTCCGGATCGAGCGGCAGCAGGGCCAGGTCGCCTTCGCGGCTGGCCGTACCGCGCTGGTCGTGGCCGCGCTTCCAACTGGCGTCGAAGCCGAAGGCGTGGCGCAGCACCGGGTTGTACAGCCAGTCCAGGTTGACCCGATGGTCATCGAAATCATCACGGCCCGAATCGCTGTAGCGCGCCACTTCGGCCTGGTAACTGGCACTCAGCCGACTGCGATCCGAACCGGTTTCGGCGCGCACACCGGGCGAGATCTGGGTGATGAAGGAGTCGGTTTCCTGGGTCTCGGTCAGCGCGACATTGCTGTCGTGTCTGAGCGAGACACCGATGGTCGGATAAATGCGCCAGCCGCCGGCGGAAAAACCGTCGCCGGCCTGCGCCCACGCAGCCGGGCTGGCAGCAATCGCCAGGCAAAGAAATACCGCCGGTCGGGCAGGACGAATTCGCATTCAGGGACCCAATGAAAGTGAGATAGCGATCACATTTTCGCGATCAAGCGAACAGCTTACAAGGCGGCTGCGGCAACGATTGTGACTTGACCGGCGGGTTTTCCATCGCTGACGATGCCATTGGCACCCGAACCCGATCCGGTATCCGCCACCACCTGGGGCGTGCGGCGCAAGCGCCGCGGCACTTGACTGGCCAGGGCACCGAGCAGAATCAGCGCATGGAACCACCAGCGATTGGCCGGAATCTGCAAGTTGAAATCGACCAGGGCATGCAGCAACAGCGCACTCCCGGCCGCGATACTGGCCAGGGCCAGGCCGCGATGCAGGCTGTCAGCATGCCGGCGCAGCACCCGCAGCGCCATGGCCAACGGCGTCAGCACGGCGAGCAGCCACAGGCCGAGACCAAGCAGGCCACGCTCGGCCAACAGCTCCAGATAGTCGTTGTGGGCGTGCTCGTAAAACAATTGAACCGAGGCCGGTTTGACCGACGGAAACAGCCCGCGAAAACTACCGGCGCCGTGGCCCAGCACCGGGCGCTGCTGCCATAGCGTCCAGGTCGCGCGGGCTACGGTCCAGCGCTCGGCATCACTGGGTTCGCGACGGACCGGGCGTTCGCTTCGCAACTGCGCCGACGGCGACCCGGCATCCGGGTCCGGTGGCGGCGTGTCGATCGCAATGATCCGAGTCTCGGCCAGACGTTCGGCGACCTTTTCCACCCCGACCCAGGCGCCCAGCACCAGTACGTCGATGACCACGATCGACAGCAGCAGCCACAGCAGCAGGCGCGGCAGGGGCCGCCACCAGCAGAGCGCCGCCAATCCGGCCACGGTCAGTCCGAAAAAGAATCCGACATTGCCCATGCGCGAACGGCTCAGCACCAGGGCGACCACGATCAGCGCCAGGCCAGCACGCACGGCAAAACGTTCGCCGAGCAGTGCGTGGCCGAAGCGACGCAGGCGTTCGCGCAGGCTGAAGGCTTCGGGATGCGCGGAGATGCCGCTGGCCAGCAGACCAAAGCCAACCGCACCGGCCAGTTCCAGCAGGCCGGCGAAATGATTGCGATTGATCATCGTGCCGCTGGCATTGCCGCCATCGCCCAGGCTATGGCCGAGCCAGTGCAGGCCGCCCCCGGACAAGGCCACGCCGATTGCGAGCAGCGCCTCGGCCACACCACTGGCGAAGACCGCCAGCATCAGCCAGCGCGCGCGGCGGCGACTGC
>JBGSKT010000472.1:0-2103 GCA_041741075.1 Lysobacterales bacterium | reverse complement strand
AAAAAGCCCTCGGCGTGGACGTTGCGGCCGTGCTCGGTCAGGCCGCGATCCTGGTCATCGCCGTTGGCGGTCGCGGCCTCTGCCTGTGCGTGTCGAACCAGAACCCAGAAACGTTGTGTCATGCCGGTCCCTGTAGTGATGAGCGTGTGGGCGAGCCATTTCCTCGCGCTCCCAATCTAACGCAATCACGGCGCCAATGGCACGGTGATCAGCTGAATCGGCAGATTATTGCGCGTCCACAGCACGCCATTGGCCGGCAGATCGATGCTGGATCCAAAAACGCCGCTGGTCGGTGAACTGAAACTGCGGTTGAGGCTGCCGCCCTCGCTGCGGGTCTGTTCGACGAAATCATTGAGGTTCGGACACCACGGGCAATGCACCTGGAAGGCGACCTGTTCCAGTGTGCCGCTGGTCTGCGCGGAGTCGCCCAGGGTCCAGGTCGGTTCGCCCTGATCGTCGTAAAGGTAGCTCACTACCCAGGAGTCGAAAACGCCGCCGAGCCGGTGATCGTCGATGGTCAGGCCCCAGCCGTCCTCGTTCGGGTTGAACCACAGGCCGGTACGGCTGCTGACCCCGAGGTTGCTGTCGTCGAAGGTGCGCACCAGCTTTTCCATGCCGGAGTGGCCGTCGATGGTCCAGCTCAGCACATAGCGGCTGCCGTCGTGGCTCAACACGCCGTTGCCGACCTGGCGCTGGGTGCCCGGAAACACATTGGGCGGATTGAGCAGGCGATTGCTCAGGCTGATGTCGGCGCGGGTGTCGTCCGGGCGCCACTCGCCATTGACCAGGTACCAGATCGGCTTGCGGTCGGGACGACCGGAGAACCAGGTGCCGGCGACCACGCCACTGCTGCCGCCCGGTATCGGTACGTTGAACATGCCGATGCCGTTGCTCTGCCGGTTCGGGCTCCAGTACAGGCCGCCCCGCGGAGCAGTTGCCAAGGGCGTGGTGGTATTCGGGCAACCGGCCACTACCTGGCAGTTACCGGCGGCACCGACCTGGGTACTGAGCACAGTGCTGGCGTTGGTGCTCCAGGAGAAATCATCGACCGTGCCGATGTAATGCACGTTGAGCGGTGCGCCACAACTGGCGGTGCTCGGTAGGTAGACCGGCACTTGGATGGTGGCGCCCTGGCCGGGGGCCAGATCGGGCACCGGCTGCTGGGCGCCACCGGCAAAGCTGAGTTCGGCGTCCTCGATGGCGGCGGGCAGGGCGGCCGGATCGAAGATGCATACCGTGCGACCGGCCGGCGCCTGGTTGGCAAGATCGCAGCCGGCGCTCAGGCGATCGGTCTGCGCGGCATTTTCCACGCTGATCGTGGCACCACCGCCAGTCAGCGGGTCGGCAGTGAGGTACTGGTAGACGATTTCGTAGCTCTGATCATAAAGAACCGCCTGGAATACCGCATTGCCGACCGCGCCGGCGTTGTCGAAGCGGCCCAGATTACGCCACTCGAACACGGTGCAACCCTGGCCGGCAAGCCCGGCGTCGCTGGCCCGCGGGCAGACCGCGAAGTGCTGCCGGGTCAGCGCGCCACCCGGCTGCACCACGAAGTCATCGAACAGCGCGTGGATGCGCCCGTTGTCGGTGAAACTGGAACCGAACTGCCCGCAGATATTGGCGAAGTCGCTGCCGTCTTCCACCAGATTGGTCGCCAGGAAGCCATTGGTCGACATGCGCACCTGGGTGATCGGCTGGCCATAGAACATAAACGGCTGGCCGCCGCCTACGCCGAGCGGCGGGGTCACCCCATCGTCATTGGCCGAAATCGCATCCGGTGCGGCGGTCAAGGGCTGCGCCGCCGCGCCGGTCATATCCACCGCCTGGAAAGGACAGGTATTGCCGAACACCGGTGTATTGCTGGCGACCAGGCGATGGCCATAGCTGTCGTTCGGTACCAACACGCCGCTGCCAGCGGCGGAACCGGGCGCAAATTGCGCCAGGCCGTTGTTCAGCCCGTTGCCGCCGGTGTTGTTCAAAATCACCGGGAGCTGCCAGCGTTCGCCCGGTTCGATTTGCTGGTCGCCGTCGCCGCAGAGCTGCGTCGGCACCCCGCCATTGGCCACGATGTTCGGCGCGCTGACCGCGATCGCGCGGGTGGCG
>JBGSKT010000471.1:0-1532 GCA_041741075.1 Lysobacterales bacterium | reverse complement strand
ACCCGTTCGCCCTGAGCGTAGCGCCGTAGGCGCGAAGTCGAAGGGTCCCGAGAGGTGCTTCGACTTCGCCCGCTGCGCGAGCTACGCTCAGCACGAACGGTCCTTGGGTTCCCTGGCTGAGATTCGGGGCTAATCAGGTGCCTTTATGCGTGCGGCGGGGCAGGATCTGACCTTGGACGCCAGCGAAGGCGTCGTCAGCGACGCTTCCTGGGTGGTGAGCGCGGACGGCGATCCGCTGATCGAAGCCTGGATCGGCCCGTTCGATGAGGAGCATCCATCGCGGACGAGTTACCCGGAAGTCGTCTGGGAAGCGCGGATCGGCGAGGCGGATTCGGCGGCCCAGGCGATGACGGTCGCGGCGGGCCTGGCGCACGCCACTGAGGGCTGGGTCCACGATCCGCAGGCCAGCCACGAGGAGCCGCAGATCCGGGCGCGATTGCCGAACCCGGCACCGGGTTCCTGCCATCCCGAACACGCCGTGTACGACCCGGATTACGCGCTGGCCCTGGCCCGAGCCTTCGCGGTGCTTGGCCTTTGATCGAGGTGGCCTGCGCGTCGCCCGGCGCTATTTCGCGCCCGAGAATGGGGGCAACACATGGAAGATAGCCCCACCCGTCGGCCGCTGGCTTGCGGCGGGGCGGCCCCGGCTTGACACGGCGCTGAATTGGGCCATTCTGTCGGCCCCGGTGGTGGTAGCGGCGTGAGTGGGTATGGCCCGTCTGATCGTTCGGCATTTCAGCGGTTCGCGACGCGGCGCGGTGGAGATCTATCCGCTGGCGCGCTATTCGCAGTTGCGCATCGGCCGCGATCCGTCTTCGGATGTCTGTTTCCACCCGGACCAGGACGCCGTGGTCAGCCGGCACCACGCCATGGTCGAGTGGCGTCAGGACGAGGCTTCAGGCTGGCGATTCACGCTGAACGACCTGCTGTCCAGCAACGGCACTTTGCACAACGGTGAGCTGGTGGCGCCGGGCGGCGTCGAGTTGGTTAGCGGCGACCGCGTGCAGTTTGGCCGCGGCGGGCCGTTGCTGGTGTTCGAGGTGGACGCCGTGGACGCAAGCGAAGACGGCGAGGGCGTGACGCTGGCGCCCAACCGAACCCAGGAAATGCCGGCGGTCACCGTGCGCCGCCGCAATCTGCAGTCAGGGGTTGGTGACTGAACGGCTGCCTCGGGAATAACGGGAAAATTGCGCTGAACTCCGACCCTTCGACATTTCCCCATTCTGCGGTTTTTCAGTGATCGATCGGCGAGTCGATCAGTCCGCGAGGTCGAACCGCGGCGGGCGTTTGTCGAGAAAGGCCGACAGCCCTTCCTGGCCCTCGCGCGAGACCCGGAGCCTGGCGATCAGCGCGGCGTTGTCGCGATCGATGGTTTCCTGCGCGGCCAGGCTGCGTCCGCCGACCCTGAGTGCCAGTTGCTTGGCCTCGCGCACTGCCAGTGGGCCGTTGCCCAGCAGTTGCGCGACGATCCGGTCGATGGCCGGGTCGAGTTGGTCGGCGGCGACCGCATCCTGGATCAGGCCGATGCGCAG
>JBGSKT010000470.1:0-2105 GCA_041741075.1 Lysobacterales bacterium | reverse complement strand
GGCGCCCCGGCGCTGCTGATCGGGCACAGCCTCGGCGGCGCGGCCGTGCTCAAGGCCGCGCGAAAAGTGGACGGCTGCAAGGCCGTCGCCACCATCGGCGCGCCCTTCGATCCCGCACACGTGAGCCACAACTTCGGCGAGAACATCTCGATCATCGAACGCGAGGGCGAAGCGGAGGTCCATCTCGCCGGCCGCCCATTCCGGATCACCCGCCAGTTCCTGGACGACATCCGCTCGGCCTCGATCGAGGACGACGTAGCCAACCTGCGCCGCGCCCTGCTGGTCGCCCACGCCCCGTTCGACCGCACCGTCGGCATCGACAACGCCGCGCGCATCTTCGCCGCGGCCAAGCACCCCAAGAGCTTCCTCAGCCTCGACCATGCCGACCACCTGCTGTCCCAACCGGAAGATGCCGAATACGTCGCCGCAGTAATCGCCGCGTGGGCAGCGCGCTATCTGAACGGACAGACCTCAACCGACGTAACCTGACCGGGCTCGGCAACCGGCTCCGGTCTCCTTCGCGCGAGGGCGAACCTTCCGCACCGACCGAACTCGACCGCCTTCCCGCGGCTCGACGGCTTTCCCGCAGCGCGGCGCCCATGCCCGCACGGCACCGCGTTCACGCCCGCTCAGTGTGATATCAACCGGACCGCCCAGCGCACGCAAAGGCTCGAAGCGCCCGATCCAAGCCTTGGCAGAACATGGGAGACCGAGCGATGAAATGGAGGGCGCTTGCCTGCCGATTTCCGCGTGCCGGGTGTGCCGCGTTCCTGCGGCGATCATCGCCACCTCCCGCAGGCGCAACCATCGCCGCGAGTCCGTCGGGCGGCCCGCTTTGCGGCATCGATCGGGTTCAGGCGCTGTCGCTGTGCACGATCACGCCCAGCATCGGATCGGTCGCTTGGATCCGTCGCTGCCACAGGTTTCGCTGCCATCTTGGCGCTCAGGCGCGCGCCTGCTCCCGGGCGGTTGCGTGATGCGCCTGTCGTGGGCGACACTGAACGCCGGGCGGGGGTTGTGCGGATGTTCGCCGCGGTGGTCATCCACCCCACCCGCCACCGCCCTTCGGGCTTAGCTGTGCGCTTGTGCCAATGAAAAAACTGCTGCTTGTCCTTTTGCTGGTTTTCGCTGTGTTCGCGGCCAAAGACATCATCTCGGGTCGATCGCCGCTGGCCTCGCTCACCGGGCCGGCGACCATGGTCAATCGTTTTCCGCCGAGTTCGCCGCTGTATGCGCAGCAGCAGTATTTGGTGGATCGCTTCAACGCCGAGCCGGCGTTGCGCAAGCGCTTTGCCGGAATCGTGACCAGCAAGGGCCTGTATGCCGAGATGCAGACCGCGTTGCGGCGTGGTGCCGGTTCGCTCGGCGAGCAGCGGATCACGGCCATGTTCAAGGCGATGAGCGCGGTGGTGCCACGACTGCCGCCGCAAAGTTGCGCGAAGTTGCTGGTTCCGCGCAACGACTTCGACGAGGAATTGGGCGAGGATCTGCGGCGTGCGCTGGAAGTTCTGCCGCCGGTGCAGCACAAGCGCATCACTGATTTCTATCTCGATGCGCTGCTCGCTGAAGTTCACGATCTACCGATCAACTCGGCAAGCCCTCAGGCGCGTGAATATGCGCTGCAGGCGTTGTCGACTACCTATCATGGTGCCGAGGCCGAGCGGATCACCCGCGTCTTGCAGGCGCCGATGTCGACCAGCGTCGAAGATCGCTGCTGGGCGGCCGGCACCATGCTGTTGGCGATGTCGCAGTTGTCGCCCGACAATGCGGTGACGATGGCGCGGATCATGTGGTCGCCGCAGGGCTGATCAGGCGATTGAGGAAAGGCCATGGGCACTCAGGATTCTGCCATCCCCTGCTTGCCCATGCGCGGTTTGCCCTGGGCAAGTGCAGCCGTATGCCAGCCAGGGCGAGGGCGCTGTTTTGGTGCGCTGCGGACGCGGTGGCGGGTTCTGCCCGCCCGGCTTGAAGCGGCAGCCCAGGTAGGCGGCGGCCGCTTCGATGCGACTGGCCCCTTGGCCAGGCCGACGCAGCGCAACTGTCCTGACGGAGCGGGCCCGCGATGAGAATTGCCTACATCATCAACTCGCTGGAAGGCGGCGGCG
>JBGSKT010000469.1:0-1934 GCA_041741075.1 Lysobacterales bacterium | reverse complement strand
CGGGCGGCGTGGTGGCGCTGAACCAGCGCTTCGAACGGTGGCTGATCGAACGCGCCCGCAGGCACGGTTGGCCGCGCCCGCGGCTACCGATCATGGTCACCGAAAATCTGCCGGCCCAGGGATTGGCCAATGGCGACATCGGCATCGCGCAGTCGGCCGAGCCCGGTGCCGCGATCCTGTTTCCGGAAGTCGGCGGCGGCTACCGCAGCCTGCCGCGCGCGGCCCTCGGCCACCTCGAATCCGGCAGCGTGCTCACCGTACACAAGGCCCAGGGTTCCGAATTCGACCAGGTCTGGTTGCTGCTTCCCAACCAGGACAGCCCGCTCTTGAGCCGCCAATGGCTATACACCGCCCTCACCCGCGCGCGCCAGCAAATCACCCTGTTCGCCACCCGTTCCGCCCTGGTGCAAGCGATCCACACCCCCGTCCAGCGCGAGTCCGGACTGGCGGATTGGGCGTCGTAGGAACGACGCCTGCGTCGCGACCGGGTTGCAGAAGCGCCAGTCGCGACGACAGGCGTCGCTCCTACCACTGCGCTCCGGCGCCGTTCCCGTCGCGACTGGAGCGTCGCATCGGAACGCGGCCACCGCAGGCAAAATCGCGCGGCGTCGGAACCGAAATCCACCCACTTCGGGCCGTGCCGGCGACTACCCTTGCCACGGCATGCTTGCATAAACCGGCCGTGCGCCGATAATGCCACTTACTTTTCGTCTTACTGATCGAGGTTTCCGTGGCCACCGCAACCATCACACTTTCCAGCAAGGGCCAAGTCGTGATCCCGAAAGAAATTCGGGACGAACTGCACTGGGATGCAGGAACGCAGATCGCCCTCGTTTCCAGCGCGTCCGGCGTCACCCTCAAGGCCATCCCGAACAAGACCGGCCGCAAGCTGGTCGACCTGATCGGCATGTTCAAACAGGAGGGAGCCCCTCTGTCCATCGACGAACTCTGCAAGCCGGTCGATTACAGCGAGGACGCCAAGGTCGCCGGAAGCCGCGGCCGATGATTGCGCTCGACACCAACATGCTGGTGCGCGCATTGGTCGCCGATCACCCGGAACAGGTCGCGGTGGTGCGCCAATTGATTGCCGGTGGCACCATCTTCATTCCGCGTAGCGTGATGCTGGAAACCGAATGGGTGCTGCGCGCGCGCTACAAAAGAACACCGGCCGAACTGCTGGATTTCTTCCGGGCGCTGCTGGAAACCGACGACACCGTGATCGAGGCCGCGGAAGAAGTCCGCAATGCCCTCGACTGGTACGAACACGGCGCGGACTTCGCCGACGCGCTGCACCTTTCCGCCTGCGGCACCGCCGTCATGCACACCTTCGACCGCAACTTCTGCACGGCGGCGCGTGCTGCGGGCTTTGCCCCCGAGGTACGGGTATGGGAGGTTTGAATCGACGATTACGCCAAACACATGCTGACCTAAGCCGTGCATCCAGAGGGCTCATACCCGCTCGAGATGCTCGTGTACGTTGGCAAATACGGTCCGCAACGGTCGCGAGGGCGGACCACTGGCCAGGCGGGCCGCCATGATCGCCAAGGTCGCCACCCGCGCCGCCCTGGTGCAAGCGATCGACACCCCCACCCAGCGCGAGTCCGGACTGGCAGATTGGGCGTGGGGCTAGGGTAGTGCTTCGTGCTAATGGGAACGCATCGACGGCGGAGCCGGCGGCGAGAATATCTTGATGCGGCGGCGTTATGCGTAGGCCGTCGGTGAGCGTAGCAACTGTAGGCTGGCGGTGAGCGTAGCGAACCCCAGCGTCGATGCGGCCGTGGTAAATGTTGGGGTGACCTGATTAGCCCCGAATCTCAGCCAGGGAACCCAAGGACCGTTCGTGCTGAGCGTAGCTCGCGTAGCGGGCGAAGTCGAAGCACCCCTCGGGACCCTTCGACTTCGCGCCTACGGCGCTACGCTCAGGGCGAACGGGT
>JBGSKT010000468.1:0-4082 GCA_041741075.1 Lysobacterales bacterium | reverse complement strand
CCCCGCCCGGCCGCTCCCACAATTCCAATCCGACGCTGCCACAATTTCTTTAGCCCCCAGCCCCCTGCCGCGCCCTGGCCCCGCCCAGATGACGGGCCAGAAAATCCAGCAAATGCACGTAGTAGGCGCGGCGATGCGCATCGCTGTAGAAGCCGTGCCCTTCCTGGTCGAAGTACAGGGTTTCGACCGGCACCTTGGCCGCCTTGAGCGCCCGTTCCATCATGCGGCTGTGCTCGATCGGCGCGGTCCGGTCGGCGCCACCTGCGGCCAGAAAAACCGGCGCCTTGATGCGCTCGGCGAGCCGGCTGGGCGATAGCGCGTCGAGCCGGTCGATCGGCCCGATCCATTGTTCGACGAAGGCGCGGGTCCAGTCGGCGTAGTGCGAGTCGTCCTTGTGCACCTTGGCCAGGTCGTAGACACCGACATAGCCGACCGCACAACGGTACAGCTCGGGTGCCAAGACCGCGCCCATCAGCGCGGCGTAGGCCCCGTAGCTGGCGCCGACGATGCCGATCCGTTCGGGATCGGCAATGTGCGCGGCGATCGCCCAGCGGGTGGCATCGCTCAGGTCATCCTGCATGCGCCCGCCCCACTGCCGCGCCCCGGCCACCTGAAACGCATGGCCATAGTTTCCCGATCCGCGGAAGTTGACGCGCAAAACCGTGTATCCGGCGCGCGCCAGCAACTGGCTATCGGTGTCGAAATCCCAGCCATCGAATACTCCGAACGGGCCGCCATGCGGCAGCACCACCATCGGGCCGGGGGTTTTTCCATCGCTGCCCCGGGGCCGGGTCAGATAGCCGTGCAGGCTTAGCCCGTCGCGTGCCTGGAAACGGATCGGCTCGCTCGCGGCCATCGCCTCGGCGTCGAAATCATCGCGCGCGCTGAGGATGTAGTCGGCCTTGCGGGTTTCGCGATTGAACAGGAAATACGCCCCCGGATCACGATCGCTGAACACCCCGACCACCGACAGGGCGCCATCGCGGGTGCTGGTGGTGCCCATCACCGCGGAACCGGGAAAGGCGCGTTCGAGCATGCGCTGCGCCTTGGCGGCCTCGGACTGTTCATCGAAAAAACGGGTTTCGAGCCGGTCTCGCATATAGCTGGCCGCGATCGGCTGGTGCCGATAATCGTAGGTGATGGCGTAGGGATCGACCAGTTCATCGCGCTGCAATTCGCTGCGTTTGCCACTGGCCAGATCGACCAGCACGATCGCATCGGTGCCAGTTTTCTCGGTCACCTGAAAATAGACGCGGTTGCCGTCGGCCGAAAATCCGAGCGGCCGATCCTGACGGTGGCTTTGCCATTCATCGTTGACCAGTCGCCATTCGTCCTGGTCGTTGTCGCGGTAGAACAGGCGACTGTAATTGTCGTCGTCAAAGCCCAGCGCATAGCGCAGCGCACCCTTGCCGTCGGTGACGAACTGCGCCCGCTGCACCGGCGCGCGGGTGACCCGGGTGCGTCGGCCGTTGTTTACGTTGACCCGCTCCACACCGGTCCATGGCGAGGCGCTGTCCGCTTCGGCCAGCGCCACCAGGATGTTGTCGTCGTCATTGGGCAGGTCATCGACCAGGCTGGCAATGCGGTAGCGGCCGCTGAAATCGACGCTGGCGCCACTCGAACTACGATCGACATCGGTGTAGCCGACCAACAGGCGCGCGTTCTTGCCATCGGCGTTGACCGCGTGCAGTTCACCGGTCGCGAACGGCCGCTCCAGCGAACCGAAGCGTTCGGCCATACTGACCACGACGCGCTCGTCGTTGACCCACCAGAAATCGGCGATATCCGAAAACTTCGCCCCAGCGACGCGCGCCGATACCTTGCGATCGGCGCGGCGGATGATCGCCAGCACGGTGCGCTCGGCCTGGCGCACGGTGACGGCATAGTAGGCACCGGTTGGCGAAATCTTGATCGTGCCATAGGTTCCGCGCGCGATCAGCGGATCGATATCGACCGGCGCCGGTGGCGCCGCCGGTGCCGCCGCAGCGACGCCAACCAAAGCCAGCAGCAACCAGCATCCAAGGCAGATCCGCATGTCCGATGCATCCAGGTTGAGGGCCAGCGCGCATTCTATCCGGCATCCGCAGCCGACCGGCCGCGGTCAAATGCGCGGAATGTGGGGGATGGCGGGCGCGGGAATTGTGGGAGCGGGAATTGTGGGAGCGACGGCACGTCGCTTTCAGACGACAGACGACAGACGACAGAGGACAGAGGACAGAGGAAAGCAATTGCAGATGCGCTTGCTTCGGCACTTCCGTCGTCTGTCCTCTGGCAGCGACCTACAGGCGCTGCCACAAAATCCCCAGTCCCTAGCCCCTAATCCCCAGCCCCCAAGCTCATCGCATCGCGCCGCCAAGTTGGGCGAGATAAGCCAGGTAGCGGTCTATGGTGGCGGACTCGGGGTGCTCGGGGTAGCGCTCGCGGGTGTTGTGCAGCAGGCTAGTTGCGTCTTCGATGCGGCCGAGCTTTTCGGCCAGCAGGCGTGCGCCGAGCAGGGCCCAGCCCGGGCCTTGGCGGTTCCGCGGAAATTTCGACAGGGCATTTTCCAGCAGGCGGATCGCCGCCTGCTGCTGGCCGCGCCGGCTGGCCTGTTCGGCCAGCGGCGCGACTTCTTCGGCCACCGTCGGGCAATGACCGGGGTCGCGCGCCTGGCACTCGATCAGCAACTGCACCGCGTGCGGAAATGCCGCCTGCGCCATCAGCACCAGCAGATATTGCTGTCCATGCCGGGCCAATTCCTGCTGGTCGCCGGCGCGGGTGAGCAGGCTGCGGTAGGTATCGTGCAGCACCTGGGTGCCACCGCGCTGATCGATGTGCGCGCGCAGCAGGGCAATGGCCGCCGCCAACTGGCCCGCATCGGCGAGCCCGCGGGCTTGATCGATCAGGGCCTGGTCGGGGTCTTCGCGATGGCGCAGCGGCGGCAACACCGGGTCCGGGCGCTGCTGGTAGCCGATGCGTTCATGATCCTGATAGACCAGATAACCCATCAGATGAAAGCTCAGCACGGTCAGGTAGTTGTTCATCAGCCAAAGCAGGGGCAGCGACAGCAACGCCGGCAGGAAGCCGAGCCCACCTGCGACCCAGAAACGCAGCTCGCTGGCCACGAACAGCAATCCGGCAACCAGAAAATACGCGCCCCCGAAAGCCAGCATGACCTTGAACCAGACCCAAGGGTTCAACGCCTGCAGGAAATAGCGATCGATCGCCAGCGACAGCGTCGCCGCCGGGGTGATCAACGCGACCACGAGTGGAAACAGCCAGACCCCGATACTGCCGCCCCAGCCAGCTTGGCCGAGCACGGCGATCAGATACAAGAGCACCTGCAGCTTCATCTGGTCGATGGCCAGGCTGTTGTCCACACCGATCGCGAACTCGGGCGCGTCGAGCTTGCCTTCGGCGGTGTTCAGCAGCACTTCGATCGCGTAGCGGTAGAAGGTCGCGGTGAGCACGATATGCACCACCAACTGGATCGCACCGGGCAGCGGCAGCGCCTCGATCAGGCGCAGCGCCGAAAACAGCGCGATGGTGCTGAGCGCGCCGGCCTGCAACGGATAAGTGAGCCGCGCGCTCGGGCGCTCCCAGATGCGCTCGATGCGGGCCGATACGGATTTGGTCGATTGCGGTTGGTGCATGCGGGTCCTGGCAGTTCAGCGATCCCGCAACTGTACCCGGCTGTGCAGCAATCCGCGCAGCTCGGCTTTGTCGGCCGCGCTCAGGGCCACCGCCTGCTGACGCTCCAGAAGCTCTTCCAGGCGCTGCGCCAGGGTCTGGCGATTGAGCTGGGCGATTGCATCCAGAAACTCGTGGCGCAGGCCCTCGACATCGGGCGGAAAATCGAGCAGGGCGAGCCGGGTCAGGGCCTGGTGATCTTCGCGCCCGTCGAACTGATCGAGCAGGGCGCCGGTGTTGATCTCCGGGCGCGCCAGGCAGATCGCGATCAGCTCCATCAGCAGGGGAATGCCCGGCTGGCGCAACACCGCGAACAGGTAGGGCGGCTCGATCGCGCTGGCCAGCGAGGGTTGCTGCAGCAGCAGGGCGATCACGGTGCGGACCAGGCTGCGGCGCGGATTGGCGCCACTGGC
>JBGSKT010000467.1:0-9453 GCA_041741075.1 Lysobacterales bacterium | reverse complement strand
GGTCGTCGCCGCGCCCATCCTGATCGCCGCCCTGCAAGCCGACGGCGGCTGGTTGCTCTCGACCCGAAGCGGTGAACAGCTGGCGCGGCTGGTCGATTACCGCCTGCTCGCCGGCCTGATCGGCCTGCATTTCGTCAGCGCCGACGGTAACCGGCGCTGGCGCTGGATGCTGTGGCCGGACGCCCTGCCGACCGATCAGCATCGTCGCCTGCGCATGTGGCTGCGATCGAGCCGCGCCGCCGCGGCCCGCGGAGCGGGGAGCTAGGGGCAGGGGCATAGGTTGTGCTGAGCGTAGCGTTGTTTAACAGCGGAGCGGGTCAATCCGGGAGAGGCACAGAAACGTAGAAAGTAGCCCGGATGAAGCGCAGCGCGTTTTCAACGGCGAAGCCGGTCATCCGGGCTACGCTTCATCCTGCGCTTCCCCCGGATTGACCAGCTCCGCTGTTGACAGCCGCTGCGCTTCATCCGCGCTACGCTTCATCCGCGCTACGCTGCTGTAGCGAGCCGGATCGCTTCCGGCAGCGGCACTGAGCGGCCGCTGGTCGGATCGATCCAGACCATGGTGGTTTCGCCTTCGGCGTAGAGCAGATCAGAATCGTCGGCATCGCGCATGGAAAAAGGCAGCAGCAGGCTGCTGCGCCCAATGCGACCGGCATACAGGCTGACGGTGACCGTGGCCGGCCAGTTGATCGGGCGGCGGAAGTTGATCTGCGAATTGGCCACTACCGGGGCGGCCTCGCGGCTTGACCAGGTCCCGCCAAGGCCTTGCAGCCAGCACAGCCGGGCCTCCTCCAGATAGGTCGAATAGACCGCGTTGTTGACGTGGTTGAAGGCGTCCAGGTCGCCCCAGCGCACGCTGATGGCGCAATCGATCAGCGGTGTCGGGCCGTTCATGCGGTCTTCCTGCTGCGGCGAACCGCGGACCTGGTGCCGGCGGGCGGGGCGCGGCTGGTCGGACCGGTGCTGCCGGAGTCATCGTGATGTCCCAACACCCGGCGCAGATACTGGCCGGTATGCGAGGCCGGATTCGCCGCGACCTGCTCGGGCGTGCCCTCGGCGATGATGCGACCGCCGCGGCCACCACCCTCGGGGCCCAGATCGACCAACCAGTCGGCGGTCTTGATTACGTCGAGATTGTGCTCGATCACCACCACCGTGTTGCCGGCGTCGGCGAGCCGGTGCAGCACTTCCAGTAACTGCGCGATGTCGTGGAAGTGCAGGCCGGTGGTAGGTTCGTCGAGGATATACAGGGTGCGGCCGGTGTCGCGTTTGGACAGCTCGCGCGACAGTTTTACCCGCTGCGCCTCACCGCCGGACAAGGTGGTCGCGCTTTGGCCGAGCTTGATATAGGACAGCCCGACCGCCATCAGCGTATCGAGCTTGCGTGCCAATACCGGCACCTTCCCGAACAATGCCAGGGCGTCCTCGACGGTCATTGCCAACACTTCGGCGATGCTGTGCCCCTTGTAGACGATATCCAGGGTCTCGCGGTTATAGCGCTGGCCGTGGCAGACATCGCAGGGCACGTAGACATCCGGCAGGAAGTGCATCTCGACCTTGATCAGGCCGTCGCCCTGGCAGGCCTCGCAGCGCCCGCCCTTGACGTTGAAGCTGAAGCGGCCTGGGCTGTAGCCGCGGGCGCGTGCCTCCGGCACCTGCGCAAACAATTCGCGCAGTGGTGTGAACAGGCCGGTGTAAGTGGCCGGATTGGAACGCGGGGTGCGTCCGATCGGCGACTGATCGATATCGACCACCTTGTCGAACTGCTCGATGCCGAGCAGTTGCCGATGCGTCGCCGGCTGCTCGCTGGAGTCGTTCAGCGCCTGCGCGGTGGCGCGAAACAAGGTGTCGTTGACCAGGGTCGATTTGCCCGAGCCGGATACCCCAGTCACACAGGTGAACAGGCCAGCCGGTATGTGCAGGTCAACATTCTGCAGATTGTTGCCGCTGGCGCCGAGCAGGGACAGCAGGGCGAGCGGATTGCGCGGCCGGCGCCTGACCGGCACCTCAATCCGCCTGCGTCCGGACAGGTAATCGCCGGTCAGCGAACGCGGGCAGGCCAGGATATCGGCCAACTGGCCCTGGGCGACCACTTCACCTCCGTGTACGCCGGCCGCCGGGCCGATATCCAGCAGGTGATCGGCGGCGCGGATCGCGTCTTCGTCGTGTTCGACCACGATCACTGTATTTCCCAGATCGCGCAGTCGGGTCAGGGTGCCGAGCAGGCGCGCGTTGTCGCGCTGGTGCAGGCCGATCGAAGGTTCGTCGAGCACGTACATCACCCCGACCAGGCCGGCGCCGATCTGCGAGGCCAGGCGGATGCGCTGGGCTTCGCCGCCGGACAGCGAATCGGCCTTGCGTTCCAGGGTCAGATAGTCGAGTCCGACATCGATCAGAAAGCGCAGGCGCTCGCTGATTTCCTTGACGATGCGGGTGGCGATCTCGCCGCGCCAACCAGAAAGTTGCAGCTGGCTGAAAAAGGCCATGGTCTGTTCGATCGGCAGGGTGCCGATTTGCGGCAGGGTGCGACCGCCGACGAAGACATGACGGGCCGAGCGGTTCAGACGTTCGCCCTGGCAGCTCGGACAGGGTTGCTCGCTGATGAACTTGGCCAGCTCTTCCTTAACCACCGGCGAGTCGGTCTCGCGATAGCGCCGCTTCAGATTGGGCAGGATGCCCTCGAAACGGTGTCGTCGCGCCACGCTGCTGCCGGTCTCGGTCAGGTAGCGGAACTCGATCTCTTCTTTGCCGCTGCCGTTCAGCACCTGCTCGCGTGCCTGCTCCGGCAGCGCCGACCACGGCGTATCGACATCGAAGCCATAATGCCGCGCCAGTGCCAGGATCATCTGGAAATAATAGGCGTTGCGCCGGTCCCAGCCGCGGATGGCACCGCTGGCCAGGCTGTGGTCGGGGTGCACCACCACCCGCGCCGGATCGAAAAACTGCGCCACGCCCAAACCATCGCAGGCACTGCAGGCGCCATTCGGCGAGTTGAACGAAAACAGCCGCGGTTCCAGTTCGGACAGCGAATAGTCGCAGATCGGGCAGGAAAACTTCGACGAGAACAGCAGGTCCGCGGTCCCGGCGCTGGCGTCCATATCGACCAGCAGCACCATGCCGGCGCCCAGCCGGATCGCGGTCTCGAATGACTCTGCCAGGCGCTGCTTCAGATCCAGACGCGGGCGGAAGCGGTCGACCACCGCCTCGATCGTATGCTTTTGGCGCAGGGCGAGCTTGGGAACGGTGTCGAGTTCGACCAGGCTGCCGTTGACGCGGGCACGCACGAAACCCTGGCTGCGCAACTGGTCGAACACCTGCACGTGCTCGCCCTTGCGCTCGCGCACCACCGGCGCCAGCAGCATATAGCGGTGTTCGGGGTCCAGTGCCAGCGCGGCATCGACCATCTGCGACACCGTCTGTGCGGCCAGCGGCTGGCCGTGATCGGGGCAGTGCGGGGTGCCGGTGCGGGCGTATAGCAGGCGCAGGTAATCGTGGATCTCGGTGATCGTGCCGACCGTCGAGCGCGGGTTGTGCGAGGTCGATTTCTGCTCGATCGAAATGGCCGGCGACAGCCCCTCGATATGGTCGACGTCGGGCTTCTCCATGATCGACAGGAACTGGCGTGCGTAGGAGGACAGCGACTCGACATAGCGGCGCTGGCCCTCGGCGTAGATGGTGTCGAAGGCCAGCGAGCTCTTGCCCGAGCCGGACAGACCGGTGATCACGATCAGTCGGTCGCGCGGTAGCTCAAGGTCGATGTTCTTGAGGTTGTGTGTCCGCGCGCCGCGGATGCGGATGGTGTCCATGGCTTCGGCTTCAGTCAAACGCCAACGATAGCATTCGGCGGCTTGGGCGCGGGAATGAGCAGGCGAGAAGGGGGTGCGGGAAAGGTGGGAGCGACGGGGTTCAGGGGACAGAAGACAGAAACCAGCGTCGCCCCGGCGAACGCCGGGGCCCAGTGCTGGATGCGGCGGAACCGTTGAGCACTGGACCCCGGCTTGCGCCGGGGCGACGCAGTTGTTTTGGATATTTCTGTCCTCTGTGCTCTGTCCTCTGGAAGCGACGTTTGGTCGCTCCCATAAAGGCGCCCATGATCCCGTCATTTTGTGGTGCTTGCTTTCGAGTAAAATGCCCGGACAATGCGTCTTTGACGGCTGCGCGGCTTCGCCTCAAGGGGGCAGTCGTGGTGGCTCCGGCGCGACCTCGAAATTTGCACCAAGGCGAACCGCTGATCCATGGACAACCCGCTCAATCCGGTGCACTGGTCGCCCCTGGCCGGGTTGCTGTCGCTGCTTGGATTGTGGCTGTTGATCGGGGTCGCCGGCCTGTTCGCACTGCGCCGCTTCGAATTGGTGGCGCGCTGGCTGTTTCCGCTCGGCGCGGCAGTGGCGGTGCTGATTGCACTGGTCGCCGGTTGGGCGCTGGCCGCGCCGGCGACCACCGCGGTGTTGCCGATCGGTCTGCCGGAACTGCCGTTTCATTTTCGCCTCGATCATCTGTCGGCGTTCTTCGTGCTGGTCATCGCGCTGACCACGGCCGGTGTGTCGGCCTTCGCCGCCGGCTATTTCCGTCAGGGCGAGGGCACGCCGCCCGGCCTTCTGTGCTTTTTCTATCATTTGTTTCTGGCCAGCATGGTGGCGGTGGT
This sequence comes from Lysobacterales bacterium, assembly GCA_041741075.1. Lineage (GTDB taxonomy): Bacteria > Pseudomonadota > Gammaproteobacteria > Xanthomonadales > Ahniellaceae > 0-14-3-00-62-12. The sequence goes on along the minus strand of JBGSKT010000467.1, from coordinate 4,808 downwards.
GCTGGCCGACGACGCCTATGCGTTTATGGTGATGTGGGAGACCATGGCGCTGTCTTCGTATTTTCTGGTCACCTCCAACCATCGCCTGCCGGAGATCCGCAGCGCCGGATTTCTGTATCTGCTGATCGCCCATGTCGGGGCAATCAGCATCCTGCTCTGCTTCGGCGTGTTGCAGGACAATTCCGGCGATTACACTTTTGCCGGCATGGCCAGCCAGCACCTGAACCCGTTCTGGTCTTCGGTCGCGATGGGGCTGGCGCTGTTCGGATTCGGCGCCAAGGCCGGGTTGGTGCCCTTGCATGTATGGCTGCCGGAAGCGCACCCGGCGGCGCCCTCGCCGGTGTCTGCGCTGATGAGCGCGGTGATGTTGAAGACCGCCGTGTACGGATTTCTGCGGGTGACGCTGGGTCTGCTGGATACGCCGATCTGGTGGTGGGGCGTGCTGTTGCTGCTGCTCGGTTTGTTTACTGCCCTGTTCGGGGTGGTGTTCGCCGCAGTGCAGACCGATATGAAGCGCCTGCTGGCCTGGTCTTCGATCGAGAACATCGGCCTGCTGTTTGCCGGGATCGGGCTTTGCCTGCTGTTTTCTTCTTACGGAATGAAACCGATGGCGGCGCTGGCGCTGACTGCGGTGCTGTATCAGGTGGCCAGCCACGCCCTGTTCAAGAGTCTGCTGTTCGTCGCCACCGGTTCGGTGCTGCACGCCACTTCGGAGCGCAGTCTGGGCAAGCTCGGCGGCCTGATTCGGTTCATGCCCTGGGTGGCCTGGCTGACCCTGCTCGCGGTGCTGGCCGGGGCCGGACTGCCGCCGCTCGGTGGCTTCGTGTCCGAGTGGCTGCTGCTGCAGGGCTTTATTTTTGCGCCGGGGCTGCCGGCCTCGTTTCTCAATATGCTGATTCCGGCGCTGGCCGCGGTGGTCGCCCTGGTCGCGGCGCTGTCTGGTTACACCATGGTCAAATTCTTCGGCGTGGTGTTCCTCGGCCAGCCGCGTGAAACCAAACTGAGCCAGGCCCGCGATGCCGGACGCTGGGAGCGGGTCGGCATGGTCTGGCTTGGGCTCGGCTGTCTCGCGCTCGGCCTGCTGCCGACCTGGTTCATCGGCCTGATCGATCCGGTCACCCGCGACCTGCTCGGCGCCGGGATCGGTGCCACCGTGGCCGCGCACGGCTGGCTGCTGGTGCCGGTGGCGATCGAACGCGCGAGCTATGGGCCGGTGATTTTCCTGCTCGGCGTGGTGCTCAGTTTTGCCCTGGCCTTCCTGCTGGTGCGCCTGCTCTATCATGGCCGCGTGCGCCGCGCGCCGCCCTGGGATTGCGGCTTCCCCGGGCAGACCGCGCGCATGCAAGACAGCGCCGAGGGTTTTGGTCAGCCGATCCGGCACGTATTCGGCCCGGTGTTCCGCATGACCCGGCAACTGCCGTCGCCGTTCGATCGTCGGCCCGAGTATGCGGTCAGCGTGGACGATCATTTCTGGCACTGGCTGTACCTGCCGATCGCGGCGCTTACCGAACGTGCCGCGCGTCTGGTCGGGCGCCTGCAGCAGGGCCGGATCGCGGTCTATCTGCTGTACAGCTTCATCACCCTGATCCTCACCCTGCTGCTGGTGCACCGATGAACGCGCTGGCCTTGCTGTCGCAGGCACTGGCGATCATCGCGGCGCTGCTGCTGGCGCCGCTGCTGACCGGTTGGGTAAACCAGTGCCGGTCCTGGTTGCAGAACAAGTCTGCGCCCAGCCTGTTGCAGCCGTTTTACCTGCTGCACAAGCTGTTCCACAAGGATTCGGTGCTGGCCGAGCACGCCTCGCCGCTATTTCGAGTGGCACCCTACCTGGTGTTTGGCTGCATGCTGCTGGCGACCGCGATCATTCCGACCCTGTCTACCGATCTGCCGCTCTCCGCCGCCGCCGATGCGATCGCCCTGGTCGGCCTGTTCGCGCTGGCGCGGGTGTTCATTTCGCTGGCGGCGATGGATGTCGGTACCGCGTTTGGCAGCCTCGGCGCGCGCCGCGAGATGCTGGTTGGTTTTCTGGCCGAGCCGGCCCTGCTGATGGTGCTGTTCACCACCGCCCTGATCGCGCAGTCGACCTCGTTGACCAGCATCGTCGACAGCATGGCTGCGCATTCGCTGGTGATCTCGCCGAGCCTGGTATTCGCCGGGGTCGCCTTCACCATGGTCTCGCTGGCCGAGAACGCGCGGGTGCCGATCGACAATCCGGCCACCCACCTGGAATTGACCATGATCCACGAGGCACTGGTGCTGGAATATTCCGGCCGCCATCTGGCCCTGCTCGAGTGGGCGGCGAGCCTCAAGCTGTTCGCCTATTCTTGCATCGGTCTGGCGCTGTTCTTCCCTTGGGGCATTGGCGATGCACGCTCGCCGCTCGGGCTGTTGCTGGCGCTGCCGGCACTGCTGCTGAAGCTCGCGGCCGGCGGCGCACTGATGGCATTTCTGGAGATGGTCAGCGCCAAGATGCGCATCTTCCGGGTGCCGGAGTTTCTAGGCACCGCATTCATGATCGCGGTGCTGGCGTTGTTGGTACGCATGCTGCTCGGGGGTGCGTCATGAGCGGCTTCGCCGGCCAATTGATCAACCTGCTCGCGGGGTTGTTGCTGCTGCTTGCGTTCGCGATGATCGCGCAGCGCCGCATTTTGTCGCTGATCCACCTGTTCACCCTGCAGGGCGCCACCCTGGTTGCCGCCACTGCGCTGGTCGGTTACGTCACCCAGCAGCCGCACCTGTATCTTTCTGCCGGCCTGACCTTTGCCCTAAAAGTGGTGTTGATCCCGTGGCTGCTGCACCGGGTGATCGACCGCCTGAATGTGCGCTGGGATGTCGAGACCCTGATCAATATCCCGACCACCATGCTGGTCGGGCTGGGCCTGGTGATGCTGGCGTTCTATCTGGCCCTGCCGATCTCGCAGTTGTCCGACACGATCGTGCACGGCACGCTGGGCATCGCGCTGGCCTCGGTGCTGCTGGCGTTGTTGATGATGATCACCCGGTCCAAGGCGGTGCCCCAGGTGATCGGTTTTCTGGCCCTGGAGAATGGCCTGTTCTTCGCTGCCACGGCGGCGACTTATGGCATGCCGATGGTGGTCGAACTTGGCATCGCGCTGGATGTGCTGGTCGGCATCCTGATCCTCGGCGTGTTCATGTTCCAGATCCGCGAGCAGTTCGACAGCCTGGATATCCGCCACCTCGAAGCGCTCAAGGACGACTGAGGCGATGACCGCACTGACCCTGCTATTGGTGTTTCCTCTGCTCGGCGCGCTGGTGCTCGGGTTGTGCGGGCATCGCGGCTATGCGCGCGATGTCAATGTCGGTTTCAGCCTGTCCACCCTGATCGCGGCCGCCGTGCTGACCGTGCAGGTGATCAACAACGGTCCGCAGTTCGGTTGGGGACATGAGTTTTTTATCGACCCGCTCAACGTGTTTCTGGTCACTCTGACCGCCTTCGTCGCGCTGACTACGGCGATCTTCTCGCGCCCTTACATGCGCATCGAGCAGGACAAGGGCAAGATGACGCCGCGCCGGCTGCGGCTCTATCACAGCATGTACCAGTTGTTCAGTTTCACCATGCTGCTCGCGCTGACCACCAACAACATGGGCATCCTGTGGGTGGCGATGGAAGCGGCCACCCTGACCACGGTGATGCTGGTCAGCGTCTACCGTACCGCTGCCAGCCTGGAAGCGGCGTGGAAGTATTTCATCCTGTGCGGGGTCGGCATTGCCCAGGCCCTGTTCGGCACCGTGTTGCTGTTCATGGCCGCCGAAAAGGTGATCGGCGCCGAGGGCGGGGCGCTGCTGTGGACCAACCTGGACGCGATCAAGACCCAGCTCGACCCGAACATCATTACCCTGGCGTTTGCCTTCCTGTTCATCGGTTATGGCACCAAGGTCGGCCTGGTGCCGCTGCACAACTGGCTGCCCGATGCCCACGCCGAAGGCCCGACTCCGGTGTCGGCGGTGCTGTCCGGCCTGCTGCTCAACGTCGCGGTGTATGCCCTGCTGCGCTTCAAGGTGCTGACCGATGGCGCCCTGTCCAACCAGCTGGCCGGGCATCTGATGATGGGCTTCGGCCTGACATCGGTGCTGGTCGCAGCCCTGTTCCTGTCGCGACAACGCGACGTCAAGCGCATGTTTGCCTATTCATCGATCGAGCACATGGGCCTGATCACCTTCGCCTTCGGCATGGGCGGGCCGATCGCGACCTATGCCGGCCTGCTGCACATGACCGTGCATTCACTGATCAAGTCGGCGATCTTTTTCGCCGTCGGCCACGCCACGCAAAAGGCCGGCACCCAGATCATGGACCAGATCCGCGGCCTGGTCCGGGTCAACCCGACCGTGGGCTGGGGCTTGATGCTGGGGTCGCTGGCGATCCTCGGCATGCCGCCATTCGGGGTGTTCGCGAGCGAATTCCTGATTCTGACCACGGCCATGCGCGAGCACGCCTGGGCCACGCCGATCCTGCTGCTGGCTTTGGGCGTGGCCTTCGCCGCGATCTTCTCGCGGGTGCAGGAAATGGTGTTTGGCGACAGCACGGTGCAGCCGCTCGCGCATCCGCCGGCACTGCTGCCGGTGTTCGTGCATCTCGGTCTCGGCCTGATGCTGGGCCTGTATATCCCGCCGTACCTGGATTCCTGGTATCGGCAGGCCGCCCTGATGCTGGGGAACTGAAGCCATGCGCCTCGCCGACTTTGAATTTGAATTCCAGCCCACGCAGTCGGCCCCGCCGGTCTACAGCGCCGTGGTCGACGCCGCCGGCTGGCAGAACGCCGCGCAGCGGGTGGCTGCAGGCGGTGGCC
>JBGSKT010000466.1:0-2667 GCA_041741075.1 Lysobacterales bacterium | reverse complement strand
GCTGCATGGCGTGGAGCGCGCGCCGTTGATCGGCAGTGAGCCGGTCGCCGAAGCGGGCGTGCAGGTCGGGCTGAAAGCGACGGACCACGGTGGCGAGCCGGATCATGGCTTGGCCCCGCGCGCCAGGGTGAAGCCATCCATCAGGCCGTTGATGCGGTCGATGGCACCAAACGGTCTTTGTTACCCATGGCATCGCGGATATGCACCCGCTGCCGTGCCGCGTCGATGTCGCCGACGCACAAGCGCAGCCCCTCGCCCAGGCGCAGGCCGAGACTGTAGAGGGTGAAGAAAAACACGCGATAGCTGAGCACGCGGGTGGCGAGAAACAGGCGGTCGGCTTCGGCGACGGTGACAATGTCCGGCAGGCGTTGCGAGCGCGGCGGCTTGATCAAGCCCGGCGCCAGCCACGGTGTCTTCAGCACGTGCTCGTAGTAGCCACTTTTTCTTTGCGCTGGTCTTCCTTGGTACAGGTCTGTACCCGATGAAATACGGCAATCCGCCTGCATGGTTCGCTATCTGGATGGGTTCTGGGTTCCTTGCGTTTGGGGTCATGATGTACGTGAGAACAAGGAAACTGCGCCTTAACATTTGAATGCCTTGTATGCATTTATTCAAGCCGATGCTGAGAAGCCGCGTAGGGTTCCCTGTTGCGACACGGCAGCGCGGCCCAGGCGGACATTGAGCTTGCACAAGCAACCGGCATTGGGCGTTTCGTCGGTCCGCGTCGATGGGAAGGCAGACCGGGATCGTCTCCTTGGGTTTCCCTGGCCGGTGCTGTTCGGCACGGCAGCGCTCACTCGGCGAAGGTCGCCAGTTCGCGCAGCACGGTGGTGGCGTAGGCGCCAGCCGGGAGGGCGAATTCGATGTGCAGGGTGGCCGGGTCGGGCCATTGCCAGGACAGGTTCTGTGGGCGGACGCGCAGGGCGCGGCGTTCCTGGTTCAGGCCGCAGGCGATCAGGCCGGTGGCGAGGTCCGGGGATTGATCGACGGCTGCGCGTTCGAGGGCGGCGGCTTCGCCCTGGCTGCGCAATTCACCCTGGCCCCAGAGCGGGCCGGTCGGATGGATCTCGCCCTGGTCGATTCGGGAGCGCAGCAGCTCATCCAATGTTTCTGGGCCGAAGATCGCGCTTCTGCGGTCGAGCTGGAACACGTCGCCGTCGATCGCCTGCTGCCAGTTGCCGGCCTCGACCCGCGCCGCCAGTACCGCGTTGAACAGTTCCGAACGCGCGGCGCTGATCAGGAGCGAGCGTTCCTTGCGCTCAAAACGCCGGCCGCCGAACAGGGTGCGGGCCTTGGCGACATTGCCGCCGCCGCGGCCAAAGCGTTGTTCGCCGAAATAGTTGGGCACGCCGTCGGCGGCGATGCGCGCCAAGGTTTGTTCTGCCGCCGCCGGGTCGCCGTTGACTTCGCGCAGGACCAGCTCGAAGCGATTGCCGATCAGGGCGCCGCGTTGCAGTTTGCGGGCATGCCGCGTGGCGTCGAGCACACGCACTTCCGCGTCTTCGAAGGCGGTCCAGTCGAGATCTGCGCCCTTTTTTGCCGGCAGCGAAAAATACTGGCGGGTGAGCGCGTGGCGGTCCTTGAGTCCGGCGTAGCCGATCTCGCGTTCGGGCACTCCGGCAAAGCGGGCCAGACGGCCGGCCGCCCAGGCGGTATTGGCATTGCGCTTTTCGATGTGCAGCAGCCAGTGTTCGCCGCTGCCGCTGGCGCCGAAGCTGAGTTGTTCATCGACCCGAAAGTCCTCGGGCGCGACCCGCAGGCGCGCGACCAGGGGCGGGCCGCCGAAGGCGAACGGCAGGTCCTGACTCATCCGCCCGGCGCCGCAGTCGGATGGCGCTCGATCAGCACCACGGCGTGCGCGGCGATGCCCTCGCCGCGACCGGTGAAGCCGAGCTGCTCGGTGGTGGTGGCCTTGAGGCTGAGCCGGTGGATGGAACACTGCATGCATTCGGCCAGGGCCTGGCGCATGGCTTCGCGATGCGGGCCGAGCCGGGGCGACTCGGCGATCACGGTGATGTCGGCATTGCCGAGGCAATAGCCGTGTTCGGCGACCATCAGCATCACCTGGCGCAGAAACACGCGGCTGTCGGCGCCGCGGTAGCGCGGGTCGTCGGGTGGAAAGTGCTGGCCGATATCGCCCAGGGCCAGCGCCCCGAGCAGAGCGTCGCACAGCGCGTGGATGACCACGTCGCCATCGGAGTGCGCGGCGATGCCACGTGGGTGGGTGATGCGCACGCCGCCCAGCCAGAGGTGATCGCCGCTGGTGAATGCGTGTACGTCGAAGCCATGGCCGATGCGAAAGTTCATTGCGGTCTCGTCAGGATGAGTTCGGCCAGGGCCAGGTCGATCAGGGTGGTGACCTTGATATTGTCGGCGGCGCCGGCGATCAGCAGCGGCCGTCCGCCGCGGCGCTCGATTGCTGCGGCTTCATCGGTGATGCCGGCGACACAGGCCGGTTCGGTAAGGGCTTCGCGCAGGGCACTGCGCAGATCATCGAAGCGGAACAACTGCGGGGTCAGCGCGCGCCACAGATTGCGGCGTGACACCGATTCGACGATACCGTGACCGTCGTCGCCGCGCTTGATCGTATCGCTGACCGGCGCGGCCAGGATGGCGCCGTCGGCGTGGCTCAGTCCGCGCTCCAGCAAGCGGCCGATGTCGTCATGG
>JBGSKT010000465.1:0-1640 GCA_041741075.1 Lysobacterales bacterium | reverse complement strand
CTGGGCCTTGCGGTGATGCTGGCGGCGCTGGCGCTGACCGGGGGGCTGGTCTGGTATCAATCGCGCGTCGCGCGACGCACCGGCTCCAAGATCGTCGGGGCCGACATGGCGCACTACGCCTCGGATTTCCTGCCGATGCTGGCGGCGCTGATCTCGATGGCGGCGTCGAAGTGGCTGGGGCTGACGATCCTCGATTCCGTGCTGGCGCTCGCGGCGGCGGGGTGGATTCTGCGCACCGGGCTCAAGATCGGCAAATCGGCATGGGACGGGCTGATGGACCGCGAGGCGTCGGCGGAGACGGTGGCGAAGATCGTCGCCATCGCCAACGCGACCCAGGGGCTCAGCGGCTGGCACGACCTCAAGACCCGCACCTCCGGAACCAAGCTGTTCGTGCAGATTCACGCCGAGATCGACGGCGACATGACCCTGCGCGACGCGCACGAGATAGCGGCCACACTGCGCCACAAGATCCTCGCTCTGGGCGAGGATGTCGATGTCATCGTGCATCAGGATCCGGTCTGACGCGCCTTTCACCCCCGCGTATCCTGCCGCATACTGCGCCGCAGCAAAGGGAGACGGGTCATGCAGCGACTGATCGAGGGCTACCGCCGCTTTCGCGCCGAGGAATGGCCCGCGCAACGCGCGCGCTATCAGGCGCTGTCGGAGCACGGCCAGAACCCGCAGACGCTGGTGCTCGCCTGCTCGGATTCGCGCGTCGACCCGGCCACGGTGTTCGGCGCCGGGCCTGGCGAGCGAGGCCAGTTCGCCGGAGGCGATCATTTCGGCGAGCACCATCGCGGTGGTCTGGAGTGCTTCTTCCTCTTCCTCGGAATAATTGCGGTGCGCGCGGTTCTGCACCACCAGCACGCCGAGGGTATTGCCGGCGCGCAGGATCGGCACGCCGAGATAGGAATGGTAGATCTCTTCGCCGGTTTCCGGCCGGTAGGCGAAGGCCGGGTGCGATTGCGCGTCCGACAGGTTGATCGGGTTGGCCTGGCTCGCGACCAGGCCGACCAGGCCCTCGTCGATCCGCATCACGGTCTGGTGGACCGCTTCCTTGTTGAGGCCCTCGGTTGCGTACAGCTCGAGCGTGCCGTCTACGCGCAAGACGTAGACGGAGCACACCTCCGCAACCATGTTGGCGGCGATCAGCACGACGATCCGGTCGAGCCGGTCCTGCGCGCTGACCGGCTCCGCCATCACTTCGCGGAGTCTTCGCAGCAGCACGCGCGGGCCGCCCATTGCGCCTCGCATGGGCCATTCCTTCCAGGATTAGCCGGCGAACCGGCTATGGCGGGCTATAGCCGCTGTCCGCCGCTGGCCGCAAGGGACGGCTGGGAAAAGCGATTAAATCGCTACTTGTTTTCGAAAAACCTCGCCAATGCGCCGATATCCGCCTTGTCGCTGCGATTGTCGGCGGCCAGCCGCTCGTACAGGTCGGCGATCGCCTCGTACATCTCGCGCGAGGGTCCGCCGCCGGTGAAATGCGCGATCTCCTCCATTTCCGCGACCCAGCGATAGGCCTTGCCGAACATGTCCGGGACACTACGCTGGAAATAGGCCAGCAGATTCGGCTGGCTGGCCGCAAGTTCGGCATGCAGTGCCTCGGCTACCCCCGCGCGTTCGGCGGCGAGCAGCAT
>JBGSKT010000464.1:0-2286 GCA_041741075.1 Lysobacterales bacterium | reverse complement strand
CCTGAGCGTGCAATCGGCGCGCGAGCCGGGCGGCACCGCGGTCGGCGAAGCGGTGCGCGAGCTGGTCTTAAGTCCGCTCTGGCATGGGCAGATCTGCGCCGAAAGCGAGCTGTTGCTGATGTTTGCCGCGCGCGCGCAACTGGTGCGTGAACGCATCCTGCCGGCGCTGGCCGCCGGCCAGTATGTGGTCAGCGATCGCTTCACTGATGCCAGCTTCGCCTATCAGGGTGGCGCCCGTGGTCAGCCCTGGCAGCGCATCCGCGAGCTCGAACGCTGGGCCGCCTGCGACTTGCAGCCGGATCTGACCTTCCTGCTCGATGTGCCGGTCGCGGTCGGCCGTGCCCGCATCGTCGCGCGTGGCGAGAGCGATCGCATGGAGCGCGAGCAGGACGCCTTCTTCGAACAAGTGCACCAGGCCTATCATCGCCGCGCCGCAGAGTGCCCGGGGCGGTTTCGCATCATCGACGCCAGTCAGAGCCAATCCTGGGTCGCCACCGCCGTGCTGGCCGAACTGGAGTGCTGGTGGCAAAGCCTGGGTGCGGACGCATGATCGCGCCCTGGCTATTGCCGTCCTGGCAACAGTTGTCTGCGCGTCGGCGCGCCGATCGGCTGCCGCATGCCCTGTTGCTGGCCGCGCCGGCTGGACTCGGTCAGCTCGAATTCGCCCTGGCACTGGTGCATTCGCTGTTGTGCGACCATAACGACGCCGAGGGTTTCGCCTGTGGCCGGTGCCGTGGCTGCCAACTGCTGGCCGCCGGCAGCCATCCGGATTACCGATTCATCAGCCTGGAATTGAACGATCAAGGCAAGCTGCGCCGGGAAATCGTGATCGAGCAGATCCGCGATCTGTGCGAGCGCAGTGCCCGCACCAGCCATTTCGGCGGGCATCGGTTGGCGTTGATCGATCCGGCCGACAAGCTCAACCGCAATGCCGCCAATGCCTTGCTCAAGACCCTGGAAGAGCCGGACGCCAACGCCGTGTTCGTGTTGCTGTCGGAACAGCCGGCGCGACTGCCGGCCACCATCCGCAGCCGCTGCCAACGCATCGCCATCCCGCTGCCCAGCCATGAACAGGCACTGGACTGGTTGACCGCCGAGGGCGTTCCCGCGGCCGCCGCAGCGGCCGCGCTGGTGCTCGCCGATGGCAATCCCGGTGAGGCAAAAGCCTTGGCCACGCCGGCCGTCCAGGGTTTGCTCAAGGATCTGATCGAGGACATCGCCGCACTCGCTGCCGGCCAGGCCCTGGCGCCGATCGCCAGCCGCTGGGACGACGAACAGGCGGAACTGCGTCTGCGCTCGCTTGCGCGCCTGCTGACCGCAGCACTGCGCAACGGTAGTCCCGATGATCGTGGTGAAATCGCTCGCCTGCGCGGGCTGCTTGCCGGCGCCGATTTCAATCGGATGAGCGCGGCCTGGGACCGGATCAACTGGATTCGCGGCCAACTGGATTCGCCACTGCGCCGCGAGCTGCTGCTGATCGACGCCGCCGCCGCCCTGCGTGCGGCCTGGCATTGAGCTTTGCAATGGCGATGGGGAGTGGGGAGTGGGGAGTGGAGTGAATTGTGGGAGCGACGGCAGTCGCTTCCACAATGCCCGACTGCCGATCCAGACAAAGTCGCTGGTCACCGGCGCATCGGCTATCATTCGCCATCGAATTGGCAACGGAGGTTGGCTATGGCCGCAGGACCCGTGGCGGGGATGCCGAGGCAGGGCATTCTCTCGCTTACCATCAAGGACAAAGGCGCGCTGTATTTGGCCTATATGGGTTTTGCCAAGAACGGTGGCCTGTTCGTGCCGACCACCAAACGCTACAACCTCGGCGATGAAGTGTTCATCCTGCTCACCCTGATGGAAGACAAGGACCGTTTGCCGGTTGCCGGCAAGGTGGTCTGGATTACCCCGACTGGGGCGCAGGGCAACCGCACCGCGGGTATTGGCGTGCAGTTCAACGAGTCGGCCGACGGCGAAGCAGCACGGTCCAAGATCGAGAACCTGCTCGGTGCCTCGCTCAATGCCGACCGCGTCACCCACACCATGTGAATACCTCGCCGGATCGCGGTCGGCGGGTCCAGGCATGAGCGCGAATGCCGACGCGCCGGTGCGGGTCGCCGAAATCGAATGCCCTTGTTCCGATCTGGACGCCACGCTTACGTTCCTGACCGGGCACGGCGGCTTTCGTATCGAACAGATCATGCCGGCCGACGCGCCCAGCAGCGCCGTGGTCAGCGTGCCGGGCCTGCGCCTGTTTCTGCGCCAGGATGCAACGGCGGCGCGGCGTGCCGAGCC
>JBGSKT010000463.1:0-13972 GCA_041741075.1 Lysobacterales bacterium | reverse complement strand
TGCGCTGCTGATAGTGTTCGAAAGCGGCCATGGCGATGCCGAGCGCACCCAGACCCAGTGCGGCCTTGCCGCCGAGGCCGCCGGCAGCGATCGCGGAGCGCCGTCGCGAACGCCCACCCATGCCACCACCGAGCACCTGGCCGACCAATTGGCCCAACAATCTTTCCGGATCGAACATGCTGGATTCCCTGAAATCGGCGACACAGGTCGTCAAGATAGTACCGATGCCGGCGAATGCAACGTTGCCATTGGTCACGAAATCATCGTACCCATCGGCTGGTGTCGCCGCTGGTTCGATGTATTTCGTCGTCGCGCTGACGCAACGACAAACGCGACCGGCACGGTGCCGGGCGACTCGAGCCGAGCACCGCGCACCGGCCGGGCCGGCGACCGCGCTTGTTGCCGGGGTCGGCGCTTGGCATGATAGGCGATCATTCCTGCGTCGGATCTGGCTGCCATGCTGATTTTTGAACTATCCCGTCCCGGGCGCGTATCCGGTGCGCAGTTGGTGGCCGACGCGGAGCTGCCGGCCGACCTGCCGTCGGCGCTGTTGCGGACCACCCCGCTCGGTCTGCCTGAAGTCTCCGAGCTGCAGGCGGTGCGCCACTACACCAATCTATCGCGCAAGAATTTCTCGATCGATACCCATTTCTATCCATTGGGCTCGTGCACGATGAAATACAACCCGCGCGCCTGCAATTCCTTGGCGATGCTGGACGGGTTTTTGATGCGGCATCCGAGCGCCCCGGCCGCGGCTTCGCAGGGCTATCTATCCTGCATGCACGAACTGCAAGACATTCTGGCCGAGGTCACCGGCATGCAGGGCGTGTCGTTGGCGCCGATGGCCGGCGCCCAGGGCGAGTTCGCCGGGGTGGCCATGATCATGGCCTATCACCGCAGTCGCGGGGATCTGGCCCGAACCGAGATCATCGTGCCGGACGCGGCCCACGGCACCAACCCAGCGACCGCAGTGCAGTGCGGAGCCAAGGTGCGCGAGATCGCCACCGGCAAGAACGGCGACGTCGATATTGCGGCGCTGAAGGCAGCGCTCGGACCGAACACCGCCGGCATCATGCTGACCAATCCGTCCACGCTCGGCGTGTTCGATCGCGGCATCGTCGAAATCGCGCGCCTGGTTCATGCCGCCGGCGGCCTGCTGTATTACGACGGCGCCAACCTCAACGCCATCCTCGGCAAGGTGCGCCCCGGCGACATGGGCTTCGATGCGATCCACATGAATCTGCACAAGACTTTCTCGACCCCGCATGGCGGCGGCGGCCCCGGCGCGGGTGCGGTCGGGGTGTCCGAGCGCCTGCTGCCATTTCTGCCCTTGCCGGTAGTGCGCAAGGTGGATGCCGGCTACCGACTGGCTGACGAAGCCGACCTGCCGCAATCGATCGGCCGACTGAGCGCGTTTGGTGGCAATCCCGGTGTGCTGCTGCGCGCCTATGTCTATGCGCGTCTGCTCGGCCGGGTCGGCATGCACCGGGTCGGCGAGTTCGCCACCCTGAACGCCAATTACCTGGCCGTGCAACTGCGCAACAAAGGCTTCGACCTGGCCCTGCCCGAACGCCGCGCCAGCCACGAGTTCATCGTGACCGTGGCCCGGCAGAAAAAAGCGCATGGGGTGAGCGCGCTGGATTTTGCCAAGACCCTGCTCGACTACGGCATCCACGCACCGACCAATTACTTTCCGCTGATCGTGCCCGAGTGCCTGCTGATCGAGCCGACCGAAACCGAATCCAAGGAAGAACTCGACCGTTTCGTCGAGGTGATGGCGGAGATCCTCGATCTGGCGGCCAGCGATCCGGAGCGCATGCACGGCGCGCCCTATACCTTGCCGGTGCGACGCCTGGACGATGTCAAGGCGGTGCGTGAACTGGATATCGCTTTTCGGCCAGCGCCGGGCGTGATGCCGTGATGACCGACGGCGAACAGGGTATGTCGGGGCGCGGCCCGATCAAGCAGTGGCGCGCCCTGGTCTGGTCGATGCAGGGCTTGCGCACGACCTTCAAGATCGAGAGCTCGTTCCGCACCGAGGTCTACTTGGGCTTGCTGCTGGTCCCGACCGCGCTCTGGTTCGGACGGACGCCGCTGGAAGTGGCCTTGTTGGTCGGCGCGGTCTTGCTGCTGCTGTTGACCGAGCTGGTCAATTCGGCGATCGAGCAGGTGGTCGACCACATCAGCCCCGACTACGCGGTGTTTGCCGGCCGTGCCAAGGACATGGGCTCGGCCGCGGTGTTGATGGCGATCATCCATCTGCTGGTGGTCTGGGCCGCGCTGTTCGGCCCGCGCTTTTATTCCTGGGTGGGTCGCTAGCGAATGGAAGTCCTGCTCAGCTCCGAAGGTCTGATCGCCCTGTTCACCCTGGCCACGCTGGAAATCGTGCTCGGGGTGGACAATCTGGTGTTCATTTCGATCGCGGTCGGCGATCTGCCGCGCGAGCGCCGCTCGTCGGCGCGCCGCTTTGGTCTGCTGCTGGCCTGCATCACCCGGCTCGGTCTGCTGTTGTCCTTGAGCTGGCTCGCCGGCATGACCATGACCGTGTGGTCGATCGATCAACTGCACCTTTCGGTGCGCGATCTGGTGCTGATCTTCGGCGGCGTGTTCCTGGTGATCAAGGGGATCAAGGAAATCATTGAAGCCCTCGGCGATGTCGAGGCCCAGACGGAAGTGCTGGCCGCCGCCGGGTCGCGCCTGTTCACGCTGGTGATCGTGCAGATCGCGGTGATCGACATCGTGTTTTCGCTGGACAGCGTGATCACCGCGGTCGGCCTGGTCAACGAAGTGCCGATCATGGCCACCGCGATCATCATCGCGGTGGCAGTGATGATCTGGTTCTCGGATACCGTCGGCGAATTCATCGACCACAATCCGACCATCAAGATGCTGGCTCTGGCCTTTATCGTGTTGGTCGGCGTGGCCTTGCTCGCCGATGGCCTGCACCACGAGATCCCGCGTGGCTATCTGTATTTCGCGATGTTCTTTTCGGGTGCGGTGGAAAGCCTGAACCTGCTCGCCAGACGCCGCCGCAATGGCCGCCGCGAAGGGCCGCCGGACCGGCGGCAGCCGCTGGAACCGCCAGCGTAACGACTGGGTTTGGGTGGCGCCCGCCGAACATTGTGGAGGGAGTGTGGCGGGAGTGTGGGAGCGACGGAACGTCGCGACTTGGCTATCGAAGCGACGGTCGCGACGTGCCGTCGCTCCCACCCGAGGGCGGGTCAAATCTGGCGTCGTTCCCACGACGGCATTACCCGTCGTCATTTCGCCCCGCTCAGATCACCCCGAGATCGCGGCCGACCTGGGTGAATGCGGCGATCGCCCGGTCGAGGTGTTCGCGGCTGTGCCCGGCGCTGATCTGGGTGCGGATGCGTGCCTGGCCTTTGGGCACCACCGGGAAGAAGAAGCCGATCGCATAGATGCCGTGTTCGAGCAGGGCCGCTGCGAAGCGCTGGGCGAGGGCGGCGTCGAACAGCATCACCGGTACGATCGGGTGCACGCCGGGCTTGATGGTGAAACCGGCGGCGGTCATCGCGGCGCGGAAATAGGCGGTGTTTTCGGCCAGGCGCGCACGCAGATCACCGGCCTCGGCCAGCATCTCGAATACCTTGCAGCCGGCGGCGACCACATGCGGCGGCAACGAGTTGGAGAACAGATACGGGCGCGAACGCTGGCGCAGCAACTCGATCAGCTCGGCGCGGCCGGTGGTGAAACCGCCAAGCGCGCCGCCGAGTGCCTTGCCGAGCGTGCCGGTGATGATATCGATGCGATCAAGCACGCCTTTTACTTCGGCCGAGCCACGCCCGGTGGCGCCGATGAAACCGGTCGCGTGGCATTCGTCGATGTGCACCAGGGCGCCGTAGTGCGCCGCCAGTTCGGTGATCCGATCGAGTGGTGCGATGAAGCCGTCCATCGAGAAAACGCCGTCGCTGGTGATCACAATGTCGCGCACACCATCGGCGCGGGCCTGCCGTAGCTGCGCCTCCAGGTCGGCCATGTCGCAGTTGGCGTATCGATAACGCCGGGCCTTGCACAGGCGCACCCCGTCGATGATCGAGGCATGATTCAGCGCGTCTGAGATGATCGCGTCGTTCTCGCCTAACAGTGGCTCGAACAGGCCGCCATTGGCGTCGAAGCAGGCGGCATAGAGGATCGCGTCTGGCTTGCCGAAAAAGCCGGCGATGCGCCGTTCCAGGTCCTTGTGCAAATCCTGGGTGCCGCAGATGAAGCGCACCGAAGCCATGCCGAAGCCGTGGCTGTCCAGCGCCTGTTTGGCCGCAGCGATGACCTCTGGATGATCGGCCAGACCGAGGTAATTGTTGGCACAGAAATTGAGCACGCGACGGCCATCGGCGAGCGTGATCTCGGCCGATTGCGGACCGACGATAATGCGTTCACGCTTGAACAGGCCATCGGCCTCGATCGCGGCGAGCTCGGCGGCAAAGCGGGAGATGGCGGGCTGGGGCTGGGGCATGGGGGTAGGTCTTAAGTTTTCGGTTTTCGGTTTTCGGTGTTCGGTGTTCGGTGTTCGGTGTTCGGTTTTCGGTGTTCGGGTTTCGGGTTTCGGTCTTAGGGTTTCGGTGTTGGGGCTGATTCGTTGCCGTCGTGCTGGTGCTTTCACGGTCCTGAAAACAGAAAACCGAAAACCGAACACCGCTGTTAGTCAATTCCAACTACAGACCACCTTGCCACAAGTCCCGGCATCCATCAGGTCGAAGCCGCGCTGGAAGTCGTCGATGTGGATCTGGTGGGTGAGCACCTTGCCGAGCGGGAAGCCGGTCAGCAGCATCTGGGTCATCTTGTACCAGGTCTCGTACATGCGCCGGCCGTAGATGCCGTGCAGCACCAGGCCCTTGAAAATGACCTTCTCCCAATCGATGCCGGCGCCCTTGGGCAGGATGCCGAGCAGGGCGATCTTGCCGCCGTGGTACATGCAGTCGAGCATGTCGTTGAATGCGTGCTGGTTGCCGCTCATTTCCAGGCCGACGTCGAAGCCCTGTATGTGCAGGTCGTCGATCACTTCGCGCAGCGACTGCTTGGACACATTGACCACCCGGGTCGCGCCCATGTCGGCGGCGAGTTTGAGCCGGTAATCGTTGACGTCGGTGACCACCACATTGCGCGCGCCGACGTGCTTGCAGATGCCGGCGGCGATGATGCCGATCGGGCCGGCGCCGGTGATCAGCACGTCTTCGCCGATCAGGTCGAATTCGAGCGCGCAGTGCGCGGCATTGCCATAGGGATCGAAGAACGCGGCCAGTTCCGAGGGAATCTGGTCGGGCACCGGCCACAGGTTGGTCGCCGGCATGCTGATGTATTCGGCGAAGGCGCCGTGCCGGTTGACCCCGATGCCGACCGTGTTCGGGCACAGGTGCTGGCGCCCGGCGCGGCAGTTGCGGCAAATACCGCAGACGATATGGCCCTCGGCGCTGACCCGCTGACCCAGGCTGTAGCCGCGCACGCCGTCGCCCATTTCATTGATGCGGCCAACGAATTCGTGGCCGATCACCAGGCCGGGCTTTATCACCCGCTGGCTCCATTCATCCCATTTATAGATGTGCAGGTCGGTGCCGCAGATCGCGGTCTTCTCCAGCTTGATCAGCACGTCATTGGTGCCGATCACCGGCAGCGGCACCTGTTCCATCCAGATGCCCTTGCCAGCTTCGCGCTTGACCAGGGCCTTCATCGTCTGCGCCATGCCTTTCTCCGACCGGTAGACCGCCATTATAGGGCGCGGTCAGCTCCCGGGGGCAGCCGCAAGTCCGGCCCGACCGGAGAGGTTGGGGTGGGCGGGGCGGAAAACCGAATACCGAATACCGAATACCGAATACCGAACACCGCTCCTACAATGCGCTGATGCCCGACCACCGACCGCCCGCGATATTCCTGATGGGGCCGACTGCCTCCGGCAAGTCCGCGCTGGCCCTGGATTGGGCGGCGCGGCTGCCCGCGGAAATCGTCAGCGTCGATTCGGCCCAGGTCTATCGCGGCCTCGACATCGGCAGCGCCAAGCCGGATCTGGCGACGCGGAATACGGTGCCGCACCATCTGATCGACATCCGCGATCCCAGCGCGACCTATTCGGTCGCCGAGTTCCGCACCGATGCGCTCGCAGCGATCACGGCAATCCATGCGCGCGGCCGGGTGCCGCTGCTGGTCGGCGGCACCAGCCTGTATTTCCGTGCCCTGCAGCGCGGCTTGTCGGAGCTGCCCGCGGCCGATCCCAATTTGCGGTCGCGGATCGAAGCCGAGGCCGCGAAGCTGGGCTGGGCGGCATTGCACCAGCGTCTGCGTGGTCTGGATGCCGACGCAGCGCGGCGCATCCACCCGAACGATCCGCAGCGCATCGGGCGAGCGCTGGAGGTGATCGAGCTCAGTGGTCAGCGTCTGAGCAGCCTGCATGGGCGCCGCGAACCGCAGCTGCCGTTTCGATTGCTGAAACTGGCGGTGGCGCCAAGCGACCGGGCGCGGCTGCATGCCCGCATCGAGGCGCGCTTCCGACAGATGGTCGCTGACGGTCTGCTCGACGAAGTGCGCGGGCTGCTGCAAGGGCCGGAGGTGAACACCGGGCTGCCGGCTTTGCGCGCGGTCGGTTATCGCCAGGCGGTGCTGCACCTGTCAGGTGAACTGGGCGCCTGCGATTGGATCGCGCAGGGCATCTACGCCACCCGGCAGTTGGCCAAACGCCAGATCACCTGGCTGCGCGCCGAAGCCGATACCTTCCGGCGCGATCCAGATCAGCACGCCGGGCGCGAGGATTTGTGGCGCCTGCTTTCCGGTTTTCTGTGAGATGGCGGGTATCCATGGACGGAGAGCGAAAGTAGGGTGGATAAGCGCAGCGCATCGACCGAACCATGCCCGCGCGCGGTGAATGCGCTGCGCTTATCCACCCTACTAACCTAACCGCTTGGGTTGTGGTAGGCTGGCGCCATGTCCACCGTCCTGCGTCTCGATGGCCTGCGCGTCGTCATTTATCCGAACGACCATCGACCCGCGCACGTGCACGTGACCGGGGCGGATGGCGAAGCGGTTTTTGTCCTGCATTGCCCTGGCGGGCCGCCGGTGCTGCGGGAGAGCTACGGATTCAGCCGGCAAGCTGTCGGCCGCATCCGCGACGATCTGGCCGCGCATGTGGCGGCCCTATGCCAGCAGTGGAGCGAGATTCATGGCCGTTTCTGAAACCGAATTTGTCCAAGCCGAAACCCGCGCCGCGGCAAAGCGCCAGCCAGGCCACGCCATCACGGCGCGCTACGACCGGCGCACGGCGCGGGTGCTTGTTGGCCTCGATAGCGGCGTCCAGGTGGCGTTTCCTGTGCGCCTGGCCGAAGGGCTGGCCGATGCTTCGCCCGACGACCTGGCCACCATCGAAATCAGCCCAGCCGGCCTGGGTCTGCATTGGCCCAAGCTCGATGTCGATGTGTATGTGCCGGCGCTGTTGCAAGGCGTGTTCGGCTCGACGCGCTGGATGGCCGCGCGGCTCGGCGCAACCGGCGGGCAAGCCCGCAGCAATGCCAAGGTCGTTGCTTCCCGCGAGAACGGCCGCAAGGGCGGCAGGCCACGTCGAGTAACCAGCGCGTAGGGCGCAATGCCCTTCGGTTATTGCCCCCTACGCATAATTCGGCCGCTCAATTCCAACGCTTTCCCAGCGCGTCGCGTTCGGCGAAATACAGGCCGGCCCAGAGTTTCGGGTCGAGCGGATAGCCACTGCTGCCCTTGCCGATCAGCCAGGCCGCGGCGTCGGCCAGCGGTACCCGGTGCACGGTGATGTTTTCGTGTTCGTCGCCGCCGCCGGGGCCGACCCGGACCAGGCCGGTGGCGCGCACGAAATGGGCGATTTCGGTGCTCATACCGGCCGAGACCGGGCCACCCATGACATAGTCGATACGGCTCGCTCGGTATCCGGTTTCTTCGATCAGTTCGCGGTGCGCGGTGGCCACTGCGTCGTCGCCCTCGCTGCCGGCGATATCGCCGATCAGCCCGGCCGGCATTTCGATCGTGGTCGCGCCCAAGGGTTCGCGGAATTGCTCGACCAGTACCAGCTCGCGGGCATCGGTCAGCGCCACGATGATCACCGCACCCTTGGGATTGGCGCGTTCGGCATACTCCCAGCCATTGCGCCGACGCAGTTTGATCCAGCGGCCGTCGTACAGGGTTTCGGTGTTGCTCATGCGCTTTCTCCGGGCTCGTCGATTGCCCATGGTAGTACCGCGGTGCCGCGGATTCGAAGCATGAAAGCGCAACTGCGCCTTCACCTGTCGCGAATCCTTGTGGCTGCGGTCCTGGCAATCGCCGGGAACTTGCATGCGACAATGCAGTCCCATGCCCGCCCGTTTTTTATCGACCGAGAAGCCCATGCCCCTGTTGATCCGCCCGTTGTTGCTGTTGCTGCTTTTGACCCTGTTCGCCGGTGTCTTGCTGGCCGCCGATAGCGTGCCGGAACATCAGCCCAAGCCGGTCGCCAAGCCACCGCCACCGCCGCCTACCGCCTTGCAGCTGAAACTGGCCGGTGTAGACGATGTCAATGCCCTGCTGGTCGGTGCTGCCGAATACGAAAAGCGCGGAGATTTCGCAAGCCAGATCGCGGTGTTCGAACGCGTGCTGCAACTGCGGCCGATGGCCGGCAACATCCAGTACGAACTGGCTGCGGCCCATGCCCAGCTCGATCACAAGCGCCAGGTCTACGATCTGCTGCTGAAACTCCAGACCAGCGGTTACGCCTACGACCCGAGCGAGGACCCGCGCTTCGAGAAGGCCCACGGTACCGAGGTCTGGGACTACCTGCTGCTCAATCTGGCGGCCAATGCCAAACCTTTCGGCGAGGGCCGGCTCGCCTTTACCCTGCCCAAGGGCGACACTCTGATCGACGCCATCGCCTATGATGCCAAACGCAAGCAGTTCCTGGCCGCTTCGGTCCGCGACGGTGCGGTCTATCGGGTCAATGCGGCCGACGGCAAATTGATCCCGTTTATCGCTGCCGATGAGCGCAACCAACTGCGCGCGATCACTGCCATGCAGGCCGACAACACCCGCGGTCAGCTCTGGCTGACCGCGACCGGACTGCCGCATTTCCGCACGATCAAGGCAACCGACTACGGCAAGACCGCGCTATACCAGTTCGACTTGAACAGCGGCAAGCTGATCAGGCGCATCGAACTGCCCGCCGCCGATGGCCCGCACCGCTTCGATCACCTGCTGGTGACCCGGCAGGGCCAGGTGTTCGTCGCCGATTCCGCGCAGAAACGCATCTACCGGCTGGAAGAAGGCGGCCTCAAGCTGATCATGCAGAACCCGCGGCTCAGCCACGTTCGTGGGCTGGCCGCGAGCGATGACGGTCGCCTGCTGTACTTCGCCGACACCGAGCTCGGTATTTTCGCCATTGATTTGGTCAAGGGCAAGCCGATGGCGGTGACCGGCCCGGCCACCCTGACCCTGTTCGGCATCGACGGCCTGTACTACTGGAACAATCACCTGGTGGTGATCCAGAACGCCTTTCCGCCGAACCGGGTGATGCGCCTGGATCTGGATGAAAATGGTCTGGTAATCAAAAATTCGATGCCGCTCGACGCCGGTCACCCGGAACTTACTGCGCCGACCCGCGGGGTGGTGGTCGACGACAAGCTGTATTTCATCGCCAATACGCAGAAGATGAAATACGACCGTTTCGGTCTGCCGATCGACAAGGACCGACTCGAAGGCGTGCGGGTTTGGGTGAGCGACATCCGCTTCCAGCTTGGCATGACCATGGGCAGTGTGCCGATTCCGGTGGTGCCGACCAAACAATAGCGCGTCTCAGCGCGGCGCTGCCGCCCATTCCAGGCAGCGCTTGCGGGTGATCGGGCCAAAGCGCAGGCGCTCCAGCAGGTCCTGCAGGCCGCCCGGGTCGGCCGGGCCGATGCGATAGTGATCCGGGGTTTGCGGCACTGGCGCGTGCGTGGCAATCGTGGTCAGTTGCCGGAACAGCCGCGCATTGTCGGCCTCGGCGCGCAGGCGCAGGGCGAGTTGACTGGCGCCACGCATGCGCAGATAGGGGATCTCGTCGGTGCGCATCAGCAGTTGTTCCAGGGTATCGAAATGGCGCAGCAGGTCGACCGCGGTCTTCGGGCCGACGCCGCGCACGCCCGGAATGTTGTCGACTGCGTCGCCGGTCAGCGCCAGATAATCGGCGAACTGGTCCGGACGCACGCCGTGCTTGCGTTTCACCGCGGCGGCATCGAGGCGCTCGTTGCGGGTTGGATCGACGATGACGGTGTGCTCGTCGACCAGTTGCGCAAAATCCTTGTCGCCGGTGACCAGCACACCGTCGAAACCGTGTCCGCGCAAAGCGTGCAGGGCGCTGCCGACCAGATCATCAGCCTCGAATTCGCGATCGCTGAGCACACTCAGTCCGAGCCGGCGGCACAACTCCCGACAGTAGTCGAACTGCCGCGCCAGGTCGGCCGGTGGCGGTTCGCGGTTGGCCTTGTACGGCGGATACAACGCATTGCGGAAGGACTGCGACAGTGATTCGTCGAAGCACACCGCGATGTGGCTGGGACGAGCGCCATCGAGCAGGTTGAGCAGCATGTTGTGAAAGCCGAATACCGCATGCACCGGCTGCCCGGAATGGTCCAGAAACTCGGTCGCGACCGAATAATAGGCGCGAAACACATAGATGCTGGCGTCGATCAGATGGACTTTGGGCATGGGTTCCAGAGGACAGAGGACAGAGAGCGGAAGATAGAATACAGAAGACCGATGCGGAGCGGACCAGCACCGCGCTGCCGCCATTCTCCTTGATCGCCTACCGAAAACCGAAAACTGACCCCACAGCCCGCAAGTTACACTCACCACACCGGAAGGTGCGCAGGTGCGAGGTGGCAGCGATGCAGTTCATGAGGATCCGAGCTTGGTGGCGACGCTGGCGTCGATTTGCGCTGATTGGGGCCGGTTCGCTGGCGCTGTATGCACTGGCCGGGTTCTGGCTGGCGCCGAAGTGGCTGCGCGCCGAATTGATCGATCAGGCCCAACAACAGACCGGGCTTGCGCTGCACATCGGCGAGCTCGGCATCAATCCGTTTTCGCTGGTGCTGGAGGCCCGGCAACTTGCGCTGCAGGAAGGCGATGGCCCGGTGTTGTCGGTCGAACGCCTGCGGGTCGATTTTGAGCTGTCCTCGCTCTGGCATCGCGCCCTGGTATTTCGCGAAATCAACATCGAAGCGCCGTTTGCACGGGCCATCCTGAATGCCGATGGCAGTCTCAATCTGGCACAGCTGATCAAGCCTTCGGCGCCGCCAGCCGCGGTTGCCCGGCCGCGAGATGACACCCCGCCGGCATTATGGATCAAGCATTTCGCGGTCGCGGCCGGAGTGGTTTCGTTCAGTGACCGGCGCCGGGCCGATGGGACCGAAAAGCGGCTCGCGCCGCTTGCTTTCGAGTTGTTCGATTTCCGCACCACGGCGGCCGGCGGCGGCTTCCGCTTCGCTGCACACAGCGAATCCGGCGAGGCTTTCGCCTGGAACGGGCGGCTGGCGCTGGCGCCGTTGTCGTCACGCGGAAAATTCCGCATCGAGCGCTTGAGCAGCAAGACCGTGGCCGGTCTGCTCGGTGACGCGCTGCCGTTCGCGCTGGCCGGCGGGACGCTCGATCTGCACGGCAACTATCGCTTCAGCGCGGGCGATCCGGGCCAATTCTCGGTGCGTCTGCCCGAGATCACCGTGGGCGGACTCGGTTTGCGCGCGCGTGGCCTGGCGGAATCCGCCGAAAACACCTGGGTCGATCTGCCCCGGGTCCGCATCGAAGACAGCCGCGTGGATCTGTACGCACACCGCTTGCGCATCGCCGCAGTGCGCTTCGAGCAACCCGTTTTGCAGCTTTGGCGTGAGCCCGACGGTGGCATCAATCTCGCCCGCCTGTGGGCCGCTGGCACACCAGTGGCCGAGCCCACGGCCAGGCCAGCAATCGGTGCCAGCCCGGTTCCGCCGGATCTGCCTGCCGGGTCGGTGGCAGTGGGCGACAGCGCCGCGCCGGCCGCAGACGCTGCAGCGTGGACCTTCGAACTGGCCGAGCTCAAGCTGACCCAGGCCGTGCTGCATGTCGAGGACCGCGCCGTCCAGCCGGCGCTGAAACGGGAAGTGGCACCGTTCGACTTCGACATCACCGGCATCAGTCAGGACCTGGGCCGGCCGCTGGCGGTGGAGATCAAAGCCCGCATCGATGGCAAAGCCGCAATTGCTCTGACTGGCGCGCTCACGCCGGCACCGTTTTCCGGCACATTGCAGCTTGAACTCGCCGACGCCGATCTGCGCTGGTTGCAGCCCTATCTGGCCGGGGTGGCCGACCTGGACCTGCACGCCGGCCAGCTTTCGGGCAGCGGCGCATTGACTTTCAATGCGCCGCCGGCAACGCCCGCGATGCAATTTGCCGGTGCCGTCCAGGCGATCGGCTTCGCCAGCCGTGATCGTGCCGGGCAACGCGATCTGCTGAATTTCAAAGCGCTGCGGCTGGAAGAATTCGGTTACACGCTGGCCCCGGACACGCTGTCGATCGGGCGGGTGGAACTCGACCAGGCCTATGCCCGGGTGGTGATCAGCGAAGCGGGCAGTCTGAATCTTGCCCAGGTGTTGGCGCCGATGGCGGCGACGACTCCGGTAGCTCCGCCAATGGCGGTGCGGATCGGGCGGATCGCGCTGCGCGACGCGACCATGCAGTTTGCCGACTTTTCGATCGAGCCCAATTTCCAGGTCGAGATCAAGGGGCTGGCCGGCAGCCTGCGCAATCTGTCTTCGACAGCGGCCACACCGGCCACCGTAGATTTGGCCGGCTATGTGCTCAATCCGTATTCGCCGGTCAGCATCAAGGGCAGTGCCAATCCGTTCGCGTTCGATGCCGCGACCGACATTGCACTCAGTTTCCACAACATCGATCTGCCGGTATTCAACCCGTATTCCGGCCGCTTTGCCGGTTACAGCATCGCCAAGGGCAAACTCGATACCGAGCTGCACTATCGGATCAAGGCACGGCAACTGGTGGCGACCCACCACATCCGGCTCGACCAGCTGGAATGGGGCGAAGCCACCGACAGCAAGGACAAGGTTTCGCTGCCGGTGCGCATGGCCACCTCCCTGCTCAAGAACAAGGATGGGCTGATCGATCTCGATGTGCCGGTCAATGGCAGCCTGGACGACCCAAAATTTCGCGTCGGCCCGCTGGTCTGGAAGATCGTGAAGAATATTCTGGTCAAGGCGGTGACCGCACCGTTCCGACTGCTGGGTGGCTTGTTCAAGGGGGCCGAAGATGCCCGCCACGTGACTTTCGCTCCGGGCTCGGCGAGTTTGAGCGAAACCGATCGCGGCAATCTCGCGGCACTCGCCAAGGCCTTGCTGGACCGGCCGACGCTGCGCCTCGAAGTGCCGCTGGCGCTGGTGCCGGAGCTGGACCTGGCGGCCCTGGTCGAGGCGCGCTGGCAGCAGCAACTGGCCGGGTTTGTCGCTACCGAGATCGAGGTGCCGATCGATCAGGCGGCGCCATCCTATGCCGCGCTCGCCGCCAAACAGCAACGCGAATTGCTGGTCGATCTGTACCGTCGGGAATTCGGCGACAAGCCCGAACTGCCAGAGCCACCACCGGCCAGCGAGGAAATCGACAAGGCCGAACGCCGTCAGCTTGCGGAGCAATTTGCGATCGAACAGTTGACCGCGGCGCTGCGCGCGCGCATCGTGCTCGATCCGGCCGAGCTCACGGTGCTGGCCCAGCAGCGTGCCGATGCCGTCCGGGCTGCCCTGCTGGCGACCGAGGGCCTGGATCCGGCACGGATTTTTTCCACCAGCGAACGCCCGCCGCGGCTGCTCGACGGTCACATCCAGATGGAACTCAAACTGCAATGAGCGTAGCGACGACAATGAGCAAGTGCTGGCCAATGTGGATCGAGCGGTGCTTGCGCTCGACGCCGGGCGGGGCCGAACGGGTCTGCGGCCGGGCCGCTGCGCGGGCAGCC
>JBGSKT010000462.1:0-1833 GCA_041741075.1 Lysobacterales bacterium | reverse complement strand
CGTTGCCGATCGTTGGCGCGCTGGCATCGAGCACGCCACCGGCGTTGACCGTGCCGGTGGCCATGTCGGCCAGCAGAAGGATGCTGCCGTTGCGGTTCTGCAGCGTTTGCGCCTGGATCACGCCGGTGTTGTTCACCACTGTGTGCAGCAGGTTGCCGGCCGCCTGAGCGGTCAGCAGCACGCGGCCGCCGTCGGCCCGGATCAGGCCGCCGTTCTGGACCAGGGCATTGACCGCGCCCTGGGTCACCGAGACATTCAGCAGACCATCGCCCGCCACATCGAGGGTGACCGCTTCGCCGCCGGCCAGCGCCACGCTGCCCAGCCGCGCCGAGATCACACCCTCGTTGCGCACGTTGCGGCCCATCAGCGCGATATAGCCGCCGCCGTTGGCGGTCAAGGTGCCCTGGTTGACCACCTCGCCGCTGCCGGCGCCGGTGAATCGGTGGCGGCCGGCGAGGAAGTCGGCGTCGGTGATGCCCATCGTGGTGGCCACCAAGCCACCAACACTGACCGAGGAACCTCTGCCGAACAGCACGCCGCTGGGATTGATCAGGAACACCTGGCCGTTGGAGGTCAGCGTGCCCATGATCACCGACGGGTCGGCGCCGATGACGCGGTTGAGCGCGATCGAGCTGGCGCCGGGCTGCACGAACTGCACGCCATTGTTGGCGCCGATGCTGAAGGATTGCCAGTTGATGATCGCCAGTCTGCTGTTCTGCGTGATGGTGGTCCGGTTGCCGTTCTGGACGATGTCGACCCGGCCGGAAACCACCTGACCGCCGGTCGGCGCCGTGGACTGCGCCAGGAGGGGCGTGGAGAGGGCGAGCAGCAGCGCGCTGGAGAGGGCGGACAGCGCGAAACGCGCATTGCGGTGGACGGGGGGACGATTCATGGCTTATTCCTTCATGTGCCGCGTTGAGCGGCGAGGGCACAACATCAGAAGTACTTGACGGCCTGGATCCAGAACCGCCCGGACTTGTCGGGTGCGGAGATCGCTTCTTCACTGCCCAGGGACCAGGCGTAGTAACTGCGTATGGACCAGCTGCCCGGCTCGCTCCACGACAGGCCGACGCCGGCGCTGCTGAGGTTGCGTTGGTTGTCGCCGGCGAACCACGGGTCCTTGTTGATGGTGATGCGGCCGGCGTCCACGAAGCCCAGCAGATGCCACTGGCCCGGGAGGCGTTCGGAGGTGCGGGCCAACAGCAGCCGGGCCTCGAGGTTGGCGATGACGCCTTCGTCGCCCGTGGCTTCGCCCTGCGGATAACCGCGGATACCGTCCATGCCGCCCAGCACCAGCTTCTCGGACGGATCGAGGTTCTTGGATGCCAGCTGGCCGGTGACGGAGGCCCCCAGAGACAGGGTGTCGGTGATGCGCTGCACGCGGCTGCCGTGGAACCACAGCTTGGAATAGTTGCCTTGGGTGCGTCCCGAGATCGCGTCGATGGCGCGCGGCAGCGGCGATTCGATGTCCAACTGCCCGCCCGACAGGCTCAGGTAAAAGCTAGTGGTGCCGCCGCCACCGAAGTCGTCGCGGTGGTCGCCGTACAGCGCCAGGCTGAGCACGTTGGCGCTGGCCGAGCGGTTGGCCGCCGGGAACAGGCCGAGACGATCTTCGAACGTCTTGTGCTCGAAGGTCAGGCCCGTGTGGAGGTTGGTGGCGCGCGAGCGGATCAGCGGCAGCGAACCGTAGACGCTGGCGACCTTGGCAGTGCCGTTGGCGTCCAGAGGCTTGAACTGCTTGCCCAGCTCGTACTCGAGCCAGCTGTAGGCCACGCCGGCGGTCGCCCGCCCGAACATCGTCTGGTAGGACGCGCGGCCGTACTTCAGGCCCTC
>JBGSKT010000461.1:0-2500 GCA_041741075.1 Lysobacterales bacterium | reverse complement strand
CCTGGATGCACTGGCCGCCCGTCTGGCCACGTTGGCGGCGGACTGATCCCGGCCGCGCTGCCGACCGATCTGGCCCGGCTCCGGCCGGCGCCCACAAAAAAACCGGCGCGGGGCCGGTTTCGTTGTGTGCCGCGGAATACTTGGTCGGGGTGACAGGATTCGAACTTGCGACTTCTACCTCCCGAAGGTAGCGCTCTACCAGGCTGAGCTACACCCCGATTGCAGCCGCGCATTGTAGTCAGGTGTCGGCCGCCTTGCAAGATATTGGTGGCGGGGCAAGTGTAATCGGGGCGTGTGGGAGCGACGGTACGTCGCGTTTGTCTCCGTGACCGGCAGTCGCGACGTACCGTCGCTCCCACGATCTTTGCCCGGTCGTCGGTTCTCTGGTCTGGTAAATTGCGCGGTCGATTGCTGCTGAAGAAAATCCCATGAGTTTGACCAAAGCCCGCACCATGCCCGGCGTGATGGAGTTGCTGCCGCTCGATCAGATCGCGTTCCAGGGCATGCTGGATACGATCCGGCGCAATTTCGAGCGTTTCGGTTTTCTGCCGATCGAGACGCCGGCGATCGAGTTCACCGACATCCTGCTCACCAAGAGCGGTGGCGAGACCGAGCGCCAGGTGTATTTCGTGCAGTCGACCGGCAGCCTGAAGCAGGGCGGCGATCCGGAGCTGGCGCTGCGCTTCGACCTGACCGTACCGCTGGCGCGCTATGTTGCCGAGCACGAGGGGCAACTGATCTTTCCGTTCCGGCGTTACCAGATGCAGCGGGTCTATCGCGGCGAGTCGGCCCAGCGCGGTCGCTTTCGCGAGTTCTACCAGTGCGATATCGACGTGATCGGCAAGGACGCCCTGTCGATCCGATTCGATGCCGAGATTCCGGCGGTGATCCACAGCCTGTTCAGCGAGCTGGCGATCGGCCCGTTCACCATTCAGATGAACAATCGAAAATTGCTGCGCGGGTTCTTCGAGCGGCTGGGTGTGCTGGACGGGGAACGCCAGACGCTGATCCTGCGCGAGGTAGACAAGCTCGACAAGCGCGGCGAGCGTTATGTGCACGAGACCCTGAGCGGAGAACATTTCCAGTTGGCCGAAGCCGCCGTGGCCAGCATCCTGGCCCTGGTCGGCAGCCGCTCGACCAGCCACCAGGACGCGCTCGACCGGCTGACCGCGATCGGCGGTGGCAATGCCACGCTGGAAGCCGGGATCGCCGAACTGCGCGAGGTGTTGGCCGGGGTGCGTGCGTTCGGGGTGCCGGAATCCGATTACGCGCTCAATTTTTCGATCGCGCGCGGGCTCGATTACTACACTGGCACGGTATACGAAACCACGCTCGATGATCATCCGGAAATCGGCAGTATCTGTTCGGGTGGTCGCTACGACGACCTGGCCAGCCACTACAGCCGCTCGCGCCTGCCCGGGGTCGGCATCTCGATCGGCGCCACCCGGTTGTTCTGGCAATTGCAGCAGGCCGGGCTGGCGCGGCGCGGGCAGAGCCATGTGCAGGTGCTGGTGGCGATGCTCGCCGAGGCGGACATGCCGCGCTATCTGGAGATCGCCACACTGCTGCGCCGGGCCGGGATCAATACCGAGGTGCAACTGGAATCGAAGAAGCTCGGCCGGCAGTTCCAGTACGCCGATCGTGCCGGCATCCGTTTCGTGGTGGTGGCGGGCGAAGATGAGATCGCCCGGGATACGGTGTCGATCAAGGATCTGCGTCGCGGCGAGCAGTTCGAAGTGGCGCGCGCCGAGCTGATCAAGACGCTGCGGGTCGAGATCGAGCAAAGTGTGGCGATGGGCGACCGGATCGAACCATGACCACCACCATTACCCTGGATGGCCAGTCGCTGACCCGCGACCAGGTGCTGGCAATCGCCGCCGGCGGCGCCGTGCAATTCGCCCCGAATGCCCTGCGCAAGGTGCAGCGGGCGGCGGATTTTCTGGCCGAAAAAGTTGGCAGTGGCGAGCCGATCTACGGTGTCACCACCGGCTTTGGCAGCAATGCCGACAAGTTGTTGGGCGCCCGCCGCGCCCGCGACGACCTGCCCGGCGGCAACCCGGAAACGCGGTCGGGCTCGCTGCTCGAGGAATTGCAGCACAACCTGATCATCACCCACGCCGTCTGCGTCGGCGAGCCGTGGTCGGCCGAAGTGGTGCGGGCGATGCTCGGTTTGCGCATCAATACTTTGTTGCGCGGGCATTCGGGGATCCGCGCCAGCACCGTGCAGGCGCTCGCCGACCTGCTCAATGCCGGGGTGGTGCCGGTGGTACCCAGACTCGGTTCGGTCGGCGCCAGCGGGGATCTGGCGCCGCTGTCGCATCTTGCGATCGTGTTGATGGGCGGCGGCGAGGCGTTCTATCAGGGCGAGCGCCTGGCCGGCGCCGAGGCGCTGCGTCGCGCCGGTCTCTGCGCGGTGCGGCTGTCGTTCAAGGAGGGGCTGGCGCTCAACAACGGCACCACCCAGATGCTCGCCTGCGCCACGCTGGCGCTGGCGCGGATC